>CAMWQI010000068.1 GCA_947176345.1 uncultured Ruminococcus sp. | reverse complement strand
ATATAATAAATGTATATGCGACAGAAAGGAAATTTTTTTTATGAATATCAAAGAAACTCTTTTTGAACTCTCCGAAACTGCCGGTGCTTCTGGAAATGAAAATAATGTTTCAGAAAAAGCACTGGAAATGCTGAAAAAATATTGTCCCGACGCTGAAATAAAAAACGGCAATGTCATAGGACATTTCGGGGTAAAAAATGAAAATCTTCCGTCACTGGTGCTTGATGCACACATTGACCAGATAGGAATGATTGTAACATACATAACCGATGACGGATTTATTAAAGTTGGAAATCTTGGCGGTATCGACAGACGATTACTTCCGGCACAGCCTGTTATCGTTCACGGAAAAAAAGACGTGAAAGGCGTAATATGTTCCGTACCTCCGCACCTTTCGGACGGCGGTGAAGTACCATCATTCAATGACATTGCAATTGATACGGGATTTACAAAGTCTGAAATTGAAGAAATCGTTTCACTTGGTGATACAGTTACTTTTGATGTCAAGTGCCGTCAGTTGCTGAATAATCGTGTTACTGGTGGTGCTTTCGATGACCGTTCCGGCATGACTGCTATTCTTTATGCCCTCGAACTTCTCGGAGAACGTGAGACGGCTTATAATGTGACTGTTATTTTCTCGACACAAGAGGAACTCGGTGAACGTGGTGCAAAAATCGGGGCTTTTGAAATAAATGCCGATATTGCTTTAGCTGTGGACGTAAGTTTCGCCTATGCTGTCGGTGAAGATGAAATGAAATGCGGTAAACTTGGTAAGGGTGCTATGATTGGTATATCCCCATCACTGTCAAGGAGAATTTCGGAAAATTTAATAGATACTGCACGTTCAAATAATATTCCGTATCAGATTGAAGTCATGAATGGTCTTACTTCCACGAACGCTGACCAGTATTCTGTAAGCCGTATCGGTGCAGAAGCCTGTACAATATCAATTCCGCTTCGGAATATGCATACTCCGGTAGAGGTCATAGACCTTAAGGATATTGAACTCACTGGCAGACTTATTGCAGAATTTATAAAGGCATGACAAATATTTTAGCCTGAAAGGATACTATTTAT
Source organism: uncultured Ruminococcus sp. (assembly GCA_947176345.1). Taxonomy (GTDB): domain Bacteria; phylum Bacillota; class Clostridia; order Oscillospirales; family Ruminococcaceae; genus Ruminococcus. Next base: position 10,417 of record CAMWQI010000068.1, on the reverse strand, counting down.
GAAAAATTTATTGAAAGAACTTTGTTTGATTAACAGTATTTCCGGTGATGAAAAAAATGTCCGTGAAGTAATTATTGAAAAGATAAAAGATTTCTGCGAATATAGCATTGACCCATTAGGAAATTTAATATGTTTCCGCAAGGGTAAAAAAAATTCCGATAAAAAATTAATGATTTGTGCCCATATGGACGAAGTGGGTTTTATAGTAACCGGAATAAATCCGGACGGCACACTTGCCTTTGATATGGTAGGTGGTGTTGATTCTGTGGTGACTATCGGAAGACAAGTCACTGTCGGAAAAAATCATCTTTATGGCGTTGTCGGCTCTACTGCCGTGCATAATCTCTCAAAAGAAAAACGCGAAAAAGCTCCTGATATAAAAGGTCTGTACATTGACATCGGTGCAGAAAACAAGGAAGACGCTGAAAAATACGTCTCATTGGGTGACTGTATTTACTTTGAATCGGAGTTCACGGAAGACGGAAATCACATAAAAGCAAAAGCCATTGATGACCGTGCAGGTTGTGCAATAATGATACGTTTAATTCAGGAACAACCGGAATATGATACATATTTTGTCTTCAATACACAGGAAGAAATAGGTTTAAGAGGTTCACGGGTATCGGCGTTTGCGGTACAACCGGATTTTGCAATAGTCATTGAGGCTACAACCGCTTCTGACATTGATGGCGTTTCTGGAAACAAAAAAGTCTGCTCGCTCGGTAACGGTGGTGTGGTGTCTTTCATGGACAGAAGCACTGTTTATGACAAGGAATTATATAATCTTGCATTTGAGACAGCCCGTATGAATAATATCCCCTGTCAGACAAAAACTATGATTGCAGGCGGTAATGATGCCGGTGCTATTCACGTGACCGGCAAGGGCATAAGGACTATTGCCGTTTCCGTACCATGCAGATATCTGCACTCTGCATCATGCGTAATCAATCCGGCAGACTTTGAAAATTCATATATTCTTGTAAAAAAACTTGCTGAAAGGATTCAGCAGTTATGATAAAACTAATCGAACAGGAAAGCGAATTTGACCGGAATTTACTTTTAAAAACTCTCTCCGGACGTAAAATGCTTGCATATTTAAAGGCATATGGTACGGGATATGATTTCTGCCGTTTCTATAAGATTTCTGACGGAAACGGCATGGGTTTCATGTTTATGATAAATTCAACCCTGATAATATGTGATGACAATAATCTTGATAATATCGACGAAATAGAACTTTTTATCAGTATGAATTTGCCGTTTCGGATAGAGGGTTCACAGCATATTCTTGAAAATATCAACCTCCCTGAACACTATCAGCAGTTAAACCGCACTGTTTTTGAACTCATTCCCGATAATCAGCCGATTGAATCTATTGAAGATTTCGTTGAATTTAATCCGCATTTACCCGACGTATATAAAATTTTAAGTGAAGGATTTCCGAATATTGCGGACTTTTCACTATGGTATACAGATACTTCCCACCGTTGCCGTCACGGTATAAGTCGAACTTTTACATACAGAAACTCAACAACTGCCTCCGCTGTTTTTGATGTTGAAGATGTTGTTTTAATAGGACAGGTTGCTACTACAGAGTCCGCACGGGGAAGAGGTTATGCACGGGACTTTTTACGGTGGCTTGCCGGATTTTTTAACGGTCTTGGAAAAAAATCCTATCTCATGGCACTTGACGTAAGAGTGAGTTTTTACCATGAAATAGGCTTTGAAGAAGTAGAAAAAGAAATAGTCCTTGAACGCAAGGACATAGAAAAAGAAAGTTTAATGAAAGGAAAATTAACAAATGAACAGTAATTTAAATAAAATTTATAATTTTAATGAAAAACTTATTGCACTTGCTGAACAGGCCGAAAAAAACTGCATGAAGTCTTTCCGGAAAATTGAAGATATAGCTGAATATAACGGTGCAAAAGTCCTGAAAGCATTTTCCGATAACAAGGTAAGCGAGCCTTGTTTCTATGGCTCTACCGGTTACGGCTATGGCGACATCGGCAGAGATGTCATTGATAAGGTTTTTGCACAGGCTTTAGGCACGGAAGACGCACTTGTGAGATTTAATTTTGTCTCCGGAACTCATGCACTTTCAACGGCACTTTTCGGAGTTCTCCGCACTGGTGATAAAATAGTTTCCATAACCGGCAAGCCATACGATACATTGGAAGAAGTTATAGGCATTTCCGGAAATAAAGGCAACGGCTCACTTATGGATTACGGCGTTGAGTACGGACAGGTGGATTTGCTACCTGACGGCACACCTGACTATGAAAAAATTGAAAATTCTGTACATGGTGCTAAAATTGCCTATATACAGCGTTCAAGGGGATATTCGCTAAGACCGGCATTTACTGTTGATGATATAGAAAAAATGATTATTTCTGCAAAAAAAGGCAATCCGGAAATTATCATCATGGTTGATAACTGCTATGGTGAATTTGTCGAGGAAACAGAACCCACACACGTTGGTGCGGACATAATAATAGGTTCTCTCATCAAGAATGCCGGCGGTGGCATAGCACGTACAGGCGGATATATTGCCGGACGTGCCGACCTTGTCGAATTGTGTTCCTACCGCCTGACGTGCGTGGGAATGGGTAAGGAAGTAGGCTGTACTCTTGGCATGAACCGTGAAATTTTATTAGGTCTTTTCTTTGCTCCGAACGTTGTGGCAAATGCAATAAAAACTTCTGCATTTGCAAGCGAATTATTCACAATGCTTGGTTTTGAGTGTTCGCCACGCAAAGACGATAAACGCGGTGACATCATAACCGCCGTGAAACTTGGCAATGAGGAATTACTTACAGCATTCTGTCGCGGTATTCAGAAAGGTGCACCCGTGGACTCTTTCGTTACTCCGGAAGCATGGGATATGCCCGGATATTCCGACAAAGTAATAATGGCTGCCGGTGCATTCACAAACGGTGCGTCTATTGAATTATCTGCTGATGCTCCTATCCGTGAACCCTTTGCAGTATGGATGCAGGGCGGAATAACTTATACCAGTGGTAAAATAGGTGTTATGCTTGCTGTACAGGAAATGATTGACAGCGGTCTGATTCTGCTTTAATTAAATAATATAAAAAATTAATTACTACAAACAAGTAATAAATTGATTACAATTCAAATACAAGGTCATTTAGCAGTTGACATTTTGCTGAAATGCTGATAAAATAAATTAGATAACTATATTATTTGTAAAAGGAGGAGCAGATTTGGGAGAACGTAAAATATGTTATAAGTGCATGAAAAGATATGATAACGGGCTTTCAATATGCCCGTCATGTGCATATGCCGAAAATACGCCGTCAAATCCCATGTATATATCCCCTGGGACTATACTTCACGACAGATACCTTGTTGGCGTTCTGCTTGAATATAACGGCGAGGGTGCTACATACATCGCCCATGATACTTCAACGGAATGCACCGTCTTTATTCGGGAATATATGCCTGTAAATCTCTGCACACGCATGGAGGGCAAGCCGACTATTGAAGTAGGCTATGACAGCCTTGCAAAATACAAGGCTTTTATGGCTGAATTTACTGAACTCAACAAGTCACTTGCACGTCTACGGAATAATTCAAATATAAATCCTATGCTTGATATGTTCACGGAAAATAACACAACCTATGCTGTCTTTGAATATATCGACGGTGTTAAAATGCTGGACTATCTCAAAGACAATGCTGGTGAACTAAGCTGGGAACAGATTTCAAAACTTTTTCCGCCATTGTTTACTACACTTGGCATTCTGCATAATGCCGGAATTATTCACCGTGCTATATGTCCGGACACCGTATATATAACAAATAAAGGTGAGCTGAAACTTACCGGATTTTGTGTATCCGCCGTACGTACAGCCGACTCAGGTCTTGAATATGAACTTTTCAAGGGATATACCGCCCCTGAACAGTACTCCTCAAGCATAAACAGCCGACAGGGTTCATGGACAGACGTTTACGGCGTATGTGCCTTAATTTACCGGTCATTGACAGGCTGTATGCCGGTTGACTCAATGCGGAGACTTAAAGACGATGAACTTTGCGAGCCACGTATGCTTAGTGCTAAAATTCCACGTCATGTATCAAAGGTAATCATGGACGGCATGAATTTATCCGGTTGTGACCGTATTCAGACTATAACGGAACTGGTTACGAAACTTTTTGAACAGCCTGCTCCGAAAACTGTTGAAAATACAACAGTAACACAACGCATTACTCCTGAAAAACGTCAGTCTCATCAGAACCGTACACCCGAAAATAATACCAAAAGACAGCCAAAGCCGGAAGATTACAGCAATACAGACTATGAACCTGATAATTCCCATAACGGAGACTATCGCTATGAAACTGTAGACAAACTGAAAGTTCCGGTAATTATAGGAATACTTCTGATTGCAATACTCATGATAATAGCAGTATTCATAATAAATATGATTACAGATACGCAGACAAACCGCCAGCAAAATTCTGAACTCCGTCAGCAGAATACAACATCTGCCTCTAATAATGTTGTTTCCGGTGATACTTCTGAAACTGAAGAGGAAACGGAAGTACCTGATACTCTTATGCCCGACCTTGTCGGAAAATTCTATGAGACGGTATCGGAAAAATACAAGGACTTTTTCACCCTTGAACCTGAATATGAATACAACAATGAATATGAAATGGATATGATTTTCTGGCAGAGCATTGAACCCGATGAGCAAATTATAGGCGGTCGTGCCACTGTTCAGGTAAAAGTGAGCAAGGGCAGGGAAACTGCTATTATTCCGGCTTATGAAGATATGACGATAGTCGACTATCAGGCTAAACTTAAAGAAGCCGGAATATCTAATTATTCTATTCTTGCAACAAAAAGCGACAAAGTTAAACCAGATGTTGTAATAAGTCTTCAGGTGGAGGGCAAGGAAGTAAAACCAGGTGATACTTTCAGCAACAAGGACGGCAAAAAACTTATTGTATACTATTATTCAGAGAGTGTTTCCGTTGATAACAGTGGTCTGCTTATGAATGATACTGAAAATGAACAGCCCGTCTCCACATCTGAAAAAACAACATTACCACCTACAACAGTATACATTGAACCCGACCCGCCTAAAACAACTGCTCCTCAGTTCATAATACAGGAACAGACTACAGAATATATCCCCGAACAAACAACGAAACCACCTGTAATAGAAACTGAACCACCAGTAGTAATTACTGAATCACCAGTAGTAGTTACTGAACCACCGGTAGTAGTCACTGAACCGCCGGTAGTAGTCACTGAACCACCGGTAATTATTGACCCACCTGTAATAGATGTACCGGAAAACAACAACACTCCGGTAGCTGAATAAAAAAAGAACTCCTGATTTTTTTCAGGAGTTTTTTTGGATTTTGCGTGTTACTTTTTTGCGTTTCGCGTGTTACTTTTTTTCATTGTATTTCGATTCAAGCCATTTTATCATTTCAGAAAATCCCTCTTGTGTCTTGTCAAATTCCTGTTGATTTTCTATAACTGCCTTCATAGAACAAAGTCTGCCATGCCATGTCAGGCACTTCAATGACTGCCCGTTCTGTATTTTATAGGAAAAATCATCCTTACTGCCGGAGTAGTCATTTCCGCTCTCAAAGTAATAGAATTTAGGTATCTCAAAAATTTCTGATACACTTGTTTTTCCGGACATAATTCACACCTCCCTGAAAAAATCAACAGCCTTGTCAAGACTTTCATAAACTCCGCTCAACATAGGCTTTACAACGCCGTCGGGCTGTGTAAGGTCGGGAATCATAATAACCTTACAGCCGGCTGAATAAGCCGATTTTATGCCGTTAGGCGAATCCTCAAAAGCAACACACTCTTCCGGCATAAGCCCTAATTCACATGATGCCGTAATATATATATCAGGTTCAGGCTTACCGTTTTTCACCATATCACCACATATCACGGCATTAAAATATTTATATGCATCAATTTTTTTAAGATAGTGTTCAGCACGTTCACGGTCGGTAGCGGTTGCAACGGCAATAAGATAATTATTTTCTTTAAGGAAATCAAGCAGTTCAAAAAGACCTTTTTTCACATCAAAACCGTAAGTATCAATATATTCATTCATAAGGACTATGCGTCTGTTCCGAACTTCATTAAATGGAAAATCCTCCCCGAAAATTCCCTTTAAAAGCGGTATGGAATATTTCCGTGAAAGACTTCTTATTTCAAAAACATTTTCATCAGTCATGTTATAACCATATGAACGGGCTGACTCTTTCCAGAAACGCACAAGCAGTTTTTCGGTATCCAGCATAAGACCATCCATATCAAAGACAGCACCTTTTATTTTCATAAACTCCCTCCTTAAAAAACAGGGCGGACAGCAGTCCGCCCATAGAATTTTATCGAATTACCAGTTAATAATCCAGTTATACATACCCTCATATTGTTTAGCGGAGCTGTTCCATGAATAATCGGTAGTCATGCCCCTATAAACCATTTTGTCCCACTGGTCGCGGTGATTGAAATAAATATGTTTGGAATAATTTATTACACCGAGCATTTCTTCTGCATTGTAATTTGCAAATGAGAAGCCAGTACCTGTACCATCAAATTCGTTGTAGGGCTGTACAGTATCTCTAAGACCACCTGTTTCACGGACAATTGGTACTGTACCATATCGGAGCGAAATAAGCTGTGTAAGTCCGCACGGTTCAAAGAGCGACGGCATTAACATAGCATCGGCAGCGGCATAAAGCTTATGTGCAAGTGGGTCGGAATAGAGGATATTTGCGGAAACTCTGTCCGGATATTTCCATTGATAGTGACGGAACATATCTTCATATCTATGGTCGCCCGTACCGATTACGACAAACTGTGTGTTTTCATCGCATATACGCTCCATAGTATAGCTTACGAGGTCAAGACCTTTCTGGTCTGTAAGACGCGAAATTATAGCTATCATGTACTTGTTACCATCAACAGGCAAGCCTAATTCTTTTTGAAGTTCTGCTTTGTTTACAGCCTTTTTCTTCTTGAAATTCTTAGCATGATATTCCTTGTAAATGTTCTTGTCGTTGTTAGGGTCAAAAACATTGTAGTCAATGCCGTTTACAATACCTCTTAAAGATGCAGACCTTGCACGGAGCAAGCCGTCAAGCTGTTCACCATAAAATGGGTATTTGATTTCTTCGGCATATGTTTCACTTACAGTAGTGATGTAATCGGCATATACAAGACCACCCTTTAACATATTGGCGTCTTTTTTGAACTCAAGTTTATCCGGAGTAAACATATACTGCGGAAGTGCTGTATTATACTTGAAAGTATCAATATTCCATACACCCTGAAATTTCAGGTTATGAATGGTCATGATAGTTTTTGTGGAGCTGTAGAAAGGATTTGTTGCAAAAGTTGAGTGCATGAACACCGGAATAAGTGATGCCTGCCAGTCATGACAGTGAATGATGTCCGGACGGAAGCCGATAACTGGAAGAATTGCAAGTACAGCCTTACAGAAAAAAGTAAATCTTTCTATATCCCACTTCAAATCGGAAGAATACGGAGTATCACACTTGAAATAGTATTCGTTATCAACGAAATAGAACTTTATACCATTATATTCATACTCCATGATGCCGACATGGACATTATCTTTTCTCATGCCGTAATCCATGTAAAAGTGTGTAACGTATCTGAAATTATCCCTGAATTTTGCCGGAATACAGGTGTAATAGGGCAGAATAACCCTAACGTCAAAATCGTTCTTGTTGAGATACTTCGGAAGTGCGCCCACAACGTCAGCCAGACCGCCGGTCTTTATGAACGGGACACATTCAGAGGCTGCAAATAAAATATTGTTCAATGCCATCAGACTCCTTGCTTTTATAAATTACTGCATACAGCAGTTTCAGGATATTTATATTATACACCAAAAAACACCATAAGTCAATACCTGAAAATGTTAAATTTAACAAAAATTTTCATTCATGAAAAGGACGGAAAAAATTCCGCCCTTTTTTATTTTTTATTTGAAGTATTTTACACCGTTTTCAAAAATCTGCTGGTCTTTGTTTCCGGAAACGTTTTTACATATATAACTGCCCTTACGTTCGGAGTGACCCATTTTTCCGAAAATTCTGCCGTCCGGAGAAGTTATGCCCTCAATGGCATCAATGGAAGTATTCGGATTGTAGCGTATATCCATAGTGGGATTACCCTCAATATCAACATACTGTGTGGCAATCTGTCCCTCATTGGCAAGTCGTTGTATAAGTGCCTGTGGTGCGACAAAACGTCCCTCACCGTGTGAAATGGCTACAGTATGAATATCACCTATTTCACAGCCATAAAGCCATGGTGACTTATTGGAGGCTATACGGGTATTTACCATCATTGACTGGTGACGAGCTATTGTATTGAATGTAAGTGTCGGCGAATCGTCTTTCATATCGGTTATTTCACCGAAAGGCACAAGACCAAGTTTTATTAATGCCTGAAAACCATTACAGATACCAAGCATAAGACCATCACGTTTTTTAATAAGTTCATGTACAGCGTCCTTGATTTTCGGGTTACGGAAAAATGCCGTAATAAATTTACCGCTTCCCTCTGGCTCATCACCGCCACTAAAACCACCGGGAAGCATTATTATCTGTGACTGTTTTACAGCTTTTTCAAAGTAATTTATGCTGTCTTCGAGGTCTGCCGGTGAGAGATTTTTAATAACTACAATTTCAGCCTTTGCACCGGCTTTTTCAAAAGCACGTGCAGTATCGTATTCGCAGTTAGTTCCGGGGAATACCGGTATAAGTACCTTAGGTTCAGGAGTTTTTATTGAGGCAGATTTTCTGCTGTAGCTTTCATATGAATAAGTCTGTGGTGTAGCGTCAGTAGTTCTTATTCTGCACGGGAAAACGGGTTCAAGCTTGCCCTCCCATGCTCTCTGGAGACTGTCAAGGCTTACGGAATATTTCTTTGTATAAATCTTGTAATCAGAAATAGTACGTCCTATAACAAACTCATCACGCTGTGCATTTCCGAGAACCTCAACAATAAACGCACCATAACATGACTTATACAGCTCCGACGGTGTGAGACGTGCCGTAAATTCAAAACCAAGCCTGTTACCGAAACACATTTTTGTGATACCTTCAGCAACACCACCATATCCTATTGTCCATACAGCACTTGCACGTCCGGAAGATATGAGATTTTCCACCTTGTCGAATACTTTTCTTAGGCTTGCGAATACCGGCAGACCGTTTCTGTCGTATTCTGGCACAATCATGATAACATCGTTTCCGGCTTCCTTAAATTCAGTGGAAACAACCTTGTTAGCCTGTGCGGTTGATACTGCAAACGATACGAGTGTAGGCGGAACGTCGATATTCTCAAAAGTACCTGACATTGAGTCCTTACCACCGATAGAGCCACAACCCATTTCAAGCTGTGCCTTGAATGCACCAAGCAGTGCGGAGAGAGGTTTTCCCCAGCGTTTCGGGTCATTCTGTGTGCGTTCAAAATATTCCTGAAAAGTAAGCCAGCAGTGCTTATATGAACCACCTGCACCTACTACTTTTGCAATAGATTCAACGACTGCAAGCATAGCACCATGATATGGGCTTTTTTCGGAAATATCCGGATTATAGCCCCAGCCCATTATCGAACAGGTATTAGTTTCGCCCTTTAATACCGGAATTTTAGCAGCCATAGCCTGTGATGGTGTCATCTGATACACACCACCAAACGGCATAAGAACAGTACCAGCACCGATTGTTGAGTCAAATTTTTCAACAAGACCTTTCTGTGAGCATACATTGAGATTTGAAATAATTTCATTCCATGTTTCAGGGTCATCAGTGAATACCTCATCATCTGTGAAAACAGGTTCTTCAACGACAATATCAGTATATTTCACTGCACCGTTTGAGTTAAGGAAATCCCTTGAAAGATTTACGATAGTATTTCCGTTCCAGTTCATTTTAAGGCGTGGTTCGTCAACGACATCTGCCACAACAGTAGCCTCAAGATTTTCTTTCTTAGCTTCTGCCATGAATTTTTCAACGTCTTCCGGAGCGATAACAACTGCCATTCTTTCCTGTGATTCGCTGATAGCAATTTCAGTACCATCAAGACCATCATATTTTTTCGGCACGGCATTGAGATTTATAACAAGTCCGTCTGTAAGTTCTCCGATAGCAACGGAAACACCACCTGCTCCGAAATCATTACAACGTTTAATCATTTTAGTTACATCGGGATTTCTGAAAAGTCTTTGTAACTTTCTTTCTTCGGGTGGATTGCCTTTCTGGACTTCCGCACCGCAGTTTTCGAGAGATTCGAGAGTGTGGGACTTTGACGAACCTGTAGCACCGCCACAGCCATCACGACCGGTTTTTCCGCCGAGGAGTACAACTATATCAC
>CAMWQI010000067.1 GCA_947176345.1 uncultured Ruminococcus sp. | reverse complement strand
TGCAGGAGGGCTTTTTAGGCCTGCTTGACTGATTTTTTCTGTCGAACTCACGTTATATTATATATTTTTTAGTTTGTCAAGTAGTTTTTACGCAATTCATCCCCCACCTATAGAGGTGGGGGAATTCTTGCTGATATTGGTTAAAGGAGTCTTTTTTAGAAGATGTTATAGAAAAAAACTATAACCCGTTAGAGAAAAAAAGAACTGTACAAACTCAGAATTCTGTGCTATAATAAAAACATACTATTTAGATGTGTTTTATAGGAGTTTGATAGCATGACATTAATGCAATTAAAATATGCGATTACGGTCGCCGGAGAACATTCACTGAATGATGCAGCAAAAAAATTATATATAGCACAACCAAGCCTTTCGTCTGCGATTCATTCATTGGAAAAAGAAATCGGATTTGATATTTTCATTCGCTCAAAAAACGGAATCACACTGACGACTGCCGGTGCTGAATTTATCGGATATGCAAAGTCCGTTATGGAGCAGTACGATATTTTGGACGCGAAGTATCTTTCTCACGTTAATCTCAAAAAGCATTTCAGCGTATCCATGCAACATTACACATTTGCGGTCAACGCCTTTGTGGAACTGGTGAAGCAATATGGTATGGACGAATATGAATTTGAAGTACACGAAACGAAAACTCATGAGGTAATTGAAAATGTAAAAAATCATAAAAGTGAAATAGGGATTTTATATATGAACGATTATAACAAAGGCGTACTTAAGAAGATATTTTCCGAGTCGGGACTTCAATTTGTTCCGTTATTTGAATGTGGTATTTATGTGTATATGTGGAAAGGTCACCCATTGGCAGATAATAACGAAATATCTTTGGAGGATTTGGAAGAATACCCATGTCTGGGATTTGCACAGGGTGAGCATAATTCATTTTACTTTTCGGAAGAAGTGCTGAGTACTTACCAATATAAGCGTTTTATCCGAGCCAATGACAGAGCAACAATGCTGAATCTTATGGTTGGTCTGAATGGATTTACGCTGTGTTCTGGTATTATCTGCGAAGATTTAAATGGGAAAGATTACTGTGCGGTTAAACTACAATCGGACGAAAAAATGACAATCGGATATATTTCACGAAAAGAGATGGTACTAAGTCCGATTGGTGAAAAATATTTGCAGGAAATTGCAAAATATCAGGAGGAGAATTACAATGGAAAGAAAAATTGAAACAAAGTGTCTGCATCTGGAAGAGGACGAGGGCAGAAACAATCACTATGGAGCGATAAGTTATCCGATTTATCAGACAGCCACTTATGCACATTCTGGAGTCGGAAGAAGTACAGGTTATGATTATTCACGCTTACAGAATCCTACAAAAGAGCATCTTGAAAAGGTGATTGCATCATTGGAAAATGGTATATCGGCATTCGCATTTTCTTCGGGTATGGCAGCGATTTCTCTGCTTATGGAAATTTTCAAGCCTGATGACCATATTATTGCAGACTCGGATTTGTATGGAGGCAGTATTCGTCTTTTCCGCAATGTGTCCGCAAAAAACGGCATTAAATTTTCCAATATCGACTGCTGTAAAGAGAATGTTGAGGACTTTATAACATCTGATACAAAAGCAATTTATATAGAAACTCCTACTAATCCCATGATGAATGTAACAGATATTGCTGTTGTAGCAGAAACAGCTAAAAAACATGGTCTGCTTCTGATAGTTGACAATACTTTCATGTCGCCGTATTTTCAGAATCCTCTTAATCTGGGGGCAGATATTGTGGTACATAGTGGGACTAAATACCTTGGCGGTCATAATGATACACTGGCAGGATTTTTGGTGACGAACAGAGCTGATATTGCCGAAAAATTCGCATTTCTGATAAAAACAACAGGGGCAGGACTTGCACCGTTTGACAGCTGGCTTATTCTTCGTGGTATCAAAACGCTTGGAATCCGCATGGAAAAATCACAGGAAAATGCAATAAAAGTTGCATATTGGCTTAAAAAACAGAAAGCTGTTACAAAGGTGATTTATCCCGGACTTCCCGAACATATGGGATATGAAATTATGAAAAAACAGGCACGAGGTTTCGGAGCAATGCTTACATTTCAGCTTGAAAGCAAAGCATTTGCACTGTCTATTTTAGAAAAAGTCCGCATGATAAAATTTGCGGAAAGTCTGGGTGGTGTGGAAACATTGATAACATATCCAACAACGCAGACTCATGCTGATGTTCCGCAGGAAATACGTGAAAAAAACGGAATTACAGAAAGTACATTGAGACTTTCAGTGGGCATTGAAAATGCAGAAGATTTAATTTATGAACTTGATAAAGTTTTTCGTGAAACGGAGCGTGAATTGAATGTCTGAAAAAAATCTTGACTTTGATAAAATCATCAACCGCAAAAATACAAGATGTCTGAAATATGATTTTGCCCAAAGACGTGGTATGCCGGAAGATGTATTACCATTGTGGGTGGCGGACATGGATTTTGAAACATCGTCGTATATTCAGGACGCTTTGATAGAACGTGCAAAGCATGGAATATTCGGCTACAGTGAAGTACAGACTCCGTATTTTGAAATAGTCCGTGACTGGATGAAACGTCATCATAACTGGGATATTCAGGAAAAATGGCTTGTGAAAACTCCGGGAGTTGTATTCGCTCTTGCAATGGCGGTAAAAGCCTATACACAGTACGGTGATAGTGTTTTATTACAGCTTCCAGTGTACTATCCGTTTTCGGAAGTCATAAAGGATAACGGAAGAAAAGTTATCAGCAATGACCTGTATCTTGGTGACGACAACCGCTATCATATTGATTTTGAGGACTTTGAACAGAAAATTATTGATGAAAAAATAAAACTGTTTTTCCTGTGCAATCCACATAATCCGGTCGGACGGGTGTGGACGGAATCAGAACTTATAAAGCTTGGTGACATATGTGTAAAACATGGCGTTATTGTTGTAAGCGATGAAATTCATCAGGATTTTGTATTTCACGGAAAACATCATGTGTTTGCGAATCTTAAAAAAGAATTTGAAAATATCAGCATTACCTGTACATCACCGAGTAAAACATTCAATCTTGCAAGCATGATGATGTCCAATATTTTTATTCCGAATCGTGAGTTAAAATTAAAGTTCAAAAAGGAACTTGATGCGTCAGGTACAAGTCAGTTAGGCGTGATGGGACTTGTCGCTTGTGAAACGGCATACAGCAAGGGTGAAGAATGGTATCAGGCTATGCTTGCATATGTTTCGGATAATATCAGATTTGTGAAACAATACGTTAATGAAAATCTTCCTGATGTCAATATGATAGATACAGAGGGAACTTATCTTGTGTGGCTGGATTTCAGAAAAACCGGACTCAGTGTTTTTGAACTTGAAAATCTGATTATTCACAAGGCAAAACTATGGCTTGACAGCGGAAAAATTTTCGGCAAATGTGGTGAGGGTTTTCAGCGTATAAATGTAGCTTGTCCGAGAAGTGTTCTAAAAGATGCTTTAAAGAGAATTAAAGATGCACTTTATCAGTAATTATTTGCGAAGTTTTCGGCTATAGACTGCATTTTTCCGGAATTTTCAGGCATATCGCCGAGATAAGTTATCATCAGATTTTTCTGCGGATATATCAGACATTTTTGTCCCCATTTTCCGCTGATACTGAAATGATTTCCGTTATTCCAGAAGAAATATCCATAACCGCCGTCAGAATTTTCAATTTGTATTTTTGTGGCAATGTCTGCCCAGTTTTCAGATATGATGCGTTCATGATTAAATACGCCCTTTTGCAGATAAAGCTGACCTAACAGACTTAATTCATTGACAGTCAGATACATTCCTGTAGCTCCATAAAAACGTCCCTGTGGGTCTGTCAGGAATGTAGGATTTTCAATGCCGAGCGGTTCAAATAATCTTGACTTCAGGTATTGCGGAAGATTTCCGCCTACAGCGTTTTCACAGGCGATTCCGACAAGATACGCTGAAACGTTTGTATAATAAAATTCCGTTTTGGAATAGTCTGCATTTGTATCAAGCAATGTTTTCAACCAGTCATCTCCGCTGGGTCGGAACGGATAACCGCTTACTGACATTTTAAGAAATCGACTGACAGTGAGTTCGCCGAAAACCTCCCTCAGATGAGCAGGCATATTGTATATATACTGCTTTTCAAGATATTCACTTAACGGTGCATCAACGGAAAACTTGCCGTCATCAACAGCGATTCCGACAGCAGTTGCAGTGAATGACTTTGTTGCGGAATAAATCGGATAACGAATATCGTCATTCCACATATGACGGAAAACAATATCATTATTCTGAAAAACTTCAATACCGTGTACGTTGAAATTATTTGTTTCAATATCTTTGATAAGTTCGGAAAATAAATCTGACATAATGTACCTCCTGTTGATTGTTACGCTTATTATAGCATAAATTTTCAGGATTTGCAACTCAAAAATCATAGAGGTGATACCAATGGAAAATTACATATTTAAAGGGAAATTCGGGCTTGAACGTGAAACTCTCCGTATTGATAAAAACAGCAGACTTGCACAGTCGCCACACCCGTTTTATGACGAACATTTATCAAAAGATTTCTGTGAAAATCAGCTTGAAATCATTACACCTGTGTGTAACAGTATCGAAGAAGTAATGAAAAGTCTTGAAACACTTGACACAAATGCAAGAGTAATTCTTAATCAGAACGGCGAGTCACTATGGCTTTACAGTAATCCTCCACATATTGATAACGAGACAGAAATTCCGATTGCACAATATGACGGTATTCTTTCCGCAAAGCATGACTACAGAATCAGTCTTGCACGCCGTTATGGAAAAAGAATGATGCTTTATTCAGGAATACATTTTAATTTTTCGTTTTCGGACAAATATCTTGAAACTTTTGGCACAGACAATAACACGCTTTATTTCCGCCTGCTCAAACAGGTAAGTCGTTATAGCTGGCTTATAGTTCTTCTGACATCGGCAAGTCCTATGTATGATTTGTCCTTTGATAAAGACAACACACAGGGTACAGCATTCAGTGGATTTTCTTCCATGCGTAACAGTCGCAGAGGTTATTGGAATCAGTTTGTTCCGCAGTTGGATTATACCGATTTGCCGGCATATATCAGGAGTATTCAGAATTATATAAAAAAAGGCGTTTTGTTTTCCGCCGGTGAACTTTATCTGCCTGTTCGTTTAAAGCCGAGAGGTGAAAACTCTCTGGAGGCATTGCTCAGCGGTGGTGTCGACCATATTGAACTGCGTATGTTTGACCTGAATCCGTTGGAGAAACTTGGTGTTTCACAAAAAGATTTAGAGTTTGCCCATCTGTTTCTGATTTATCTGCTGAATAAAGAAGATTTTGATTTCACCCCCGAACTACAGAAAAAGGCAATTGAAAATCATCAGAAATCGGCATTGTATGATATTTCGGACGTTATGATTGATAATGTTCCGATAAAAGAATCAGCAAATAATTTTCTTGACGAAATGGAAAAATTTTTTGCTGAATATTCTGAAACACATGACATCATAGCATATGAACGCCGGAAGTTGAACGTTGAGAGAATCTGCGAAAAAATAAAGTCAGGGAGTGAAATGTATGTGTGAACTTCTTGGATTTTCCGCAAGACGTGAAACTGATATACGCAAGTATCTGAAAGAATTTTTCAATCATGGAATCAATCATCCTCATGGCTGGGGATTGATGCGTGAAAATCATGGCATAACAGAAATTATCAAGGAAGCAAAATGCTCAGCAAAAAGTCAGCAGATTTCTGAAATCATTGCAGAAACTGAACCGCAAAGAAATACTCTTGCACATATCCGTTTAGCTACAGTCGGTTCAATTAAAATTGACAATTGTCACCCATATATTCAGACGGATAATACCGGACGTTGCTGGACGCTTATTCATAACGGTACAATTTATTCAGGTAAGCAATTGATGAAATATCTGCATACTCAGACAGGTGACACTGATTCTGAAAGGATTTCTCTTGCCTTGCTTGATGAAATCAATGAGAAACAGCCAAAGACTGATAAACATAGATTTGAAATTGTAGATAATTTTGTAGTTTCCTTATCAAAACGCAATAAGCTGAATCTGATGATATATGACGGGGAATTGCTGTATGTGCATCAGAATATGAGAGATACACTGCATTATCGGTCAGAAAATGATGGCATTATTTTTTCTACTAAACCACTGGATAATGGTGACTGGAAACCATATCCAATGACACAGCTATGTGCTTTTCAGGCAGGAAAAAAAGTGTTTGAAGGTACAAAGCACAGTCATATTTTTGTGCCGACACTGGAATATATCACGTCAATGGATGCTATGAACATTTAAGGAAGTGAATTTATGAAAATATACCATCAGATTACGGATTTAATTGGAAATACTCCGATTGTGGAACTTGTTGGCATTGAGAAATTATATAATCTGAAAGCTACTGTTTTAGGAAAGCTGGAGTATTTCAATCCGGCAGGCAGTGTGAAAGACAGAATCGCAAAAGCAATGATAGACGATGCGGAAGAAAAAGGACTTCTGAAACCAAATAGTGTTATCATCGAGCCGACCAGTGGAAATACTGGTATCGGACTTGCAGCAGTTGCGGCTTCAAGAGGTTATCGGCTGATTATTACCATGCCCGAAACAATGAGTCTTGAACGTCGGAAGCTAATGCAGGCTTATGGAGCGGAACTTGTACTTACGGACGGTGCAAAGGGTATGAAAGGTGCAATTTTAAAAGCACAGGAACTTGCTGCACAAATACCGGATAGCTTCATTCCGTCACAGTTTACAAATCCTATAAATCCTGATGTACATTTCAGAACGACAGGTGCAGAAATCTGGAACGATACGGACGGAACAGTGGATATTTTTGTGGCAGGTGTGGGAACAGGTGGTACAATCAGCGGAGTTGGAATGTATCTGAAATCAAAAAATCCTGATATTCACGTAATTGCAGTTGAGCCGAAAGATTCTCCGGTTTTGTCTGCCGGAAAGTCCGGTACTCATTTGATTCAGGGAATCGGAGCAGGATTTATTCCGAATACATTGAATACGGATATTTACGATGAAATCATAACAGTAGACAACAATGATGCTTTTAAAACAGGCAGATTCCTTGCATCAAGTGAAGGTATTTTAGTTGGAATATCTTCAGGAGCGGCGGTTTGGACGGCAATTCAGCTTGCGAAACGTCCCGAAAATGCAGGAAAAAATATTGTGGTTCTGTTTCCAGATACAGGAGAACGTTACCTTTCTACTTGTATGTTTGATAATCTTTGATTAAATTATTGATGATGGGAGTGCAGAAACATGAATACATATAAAGAAAATCAGGAAGAATTTGTTTCAATTGAGGTAATAACAAAAGACCGAAAAGGGTTAGTTTATGAAATAACGGGAATAATATCAGAATTGAATATTGCAATTCCGAATCATAAGGCAAGGGTTTACAATAATAAGAATAAAGGAATGGTGTCAGATTTCAAGGTTGTTGTAAAGGCAGAAAGTCATAGGCATATTGAAACGCTGATTCATAGATTGAATAAAATAAAAGGCGTTATCAGTGTAAATCGTTAATACATTATGCTATTTTACTTGTATGCCTGATAGTCTTTGCCTATCATAAGTAATAGAATAATCGTATATCTCATATTATTGACAAATCAAAAAAAATCTGATATACTGTAATCATAGTAAACACACCAGTATTATAGGAATTAAAATCAGATATAATTTATGGAGGTAATTATTATGAGTGAAATCAAAGAAAGTGCATTGGAGCTTATCGGCAGAACACCGCTCCTGAAGCTTAATGGTTACGCAAAGAAAAAGAACATCACAAACGCAACTATTCTTGCAAAGCTGGAATATCTGAATCCGGCAGGCTCTGTCAAGGACAGAATCGCTCTCGCTATGATTGAGGACGCTGAAAAGAAAGGCATTCTTAAAGAAGGTGCAACTATCATTGAGCCTACAAGCGGTAACACAGGAATCGGACTTGCGGCTGTTGCGGCTGCAAAGGGATACAGAGCGATTCTCACACTTCCCGATACCATGAGTGTGGAAAGAAGAAATCTTCTCAAGGCTTACGGTGCGGAACTCGTTCTCACCGAGGGTGCAAAAGGTATGAAAGGTGCAATCGCAAAGGCAGAGGAGCTGAAAAAGGAAATTGAAGGTGCTGTCATTCTCGGACAGTTTGTAAATCCTGCCAATCCTGCGATACACAGAGCAACAACAGGGCCGGAAATATGGGAGCAGACAGACGGAAAAGTAGATATTTTCGTAGCAGGTGTCGGCACAGGCGGTACAATTACCGGAGTAGGCGAATATCTGAAAGAAAAAAATCCCGATATTAAGGTTGTAGCAGTTGAACCGGCAACATCTCCAGTACTTTCAAAGGGAACAGCTGGTCCTCATAAAATTCAAGGAATCGGTGCCGGATTTGTTCCGGAAGTGCTTAATACAGATGTCTATGACGAAGTAATTGCCATTGAAAACGACGACGCATTTGCAGAGGGAAAAACTTTTGCAGTAAGTGAGGGGATTTTAGTCGGAATATCTTCCGGAGCAGTTCTGAAAGCAGTTTCAATACTTGCAGAAAGACCCGAAAATAAAGGAAAAACTATCGTTGTACTTCTTCCGGATTCCGGTGACAGATATTTGTCCACACCGCTGTTCAGCAATAACTGAAAACAATCGTTGAAAGTTGGTGATGTGAATGAGTGAAACGGTTGTACAAAAACAGATTCTGGAACGCTCACATTTAGAGATGCTTGAAAAGCTTCTGAATACCATGCAATATGGAAATATTACACTGATTGTACAGGACGGAAAAATCATTCAAATCGAAAAAACAGAAAAATACAGATTAAAAGACTGACTGGAAAACCAGAGGTTTTGTTTCGTGAATTACGCATACAATACCTTTGGCTTTTTTTGTTGGTGAAAGAAGTGATAATTTGAGCAATACATATAAGGATTTGCAGAACTCACACCCATGTTTCGGCGGACATAAAAATAATGTAGGAAGAATACATCTTCCGGTCAGTCCGGGCTGTAACATTGCCTGCCGGTTCTGCGACAGGGTAATTAATTATAATGAAGACCGTCCCGGAGTAACTTCAAAGGTGATAACTCCCGAAGAAAGTATTGATATACTTGAAAAGGCTTTGAAAATCTGTCCGGAAATTACAGTAGCAGGCATTGCAGGACCGGGAGATACTTTGGCATCAGATTATGCTCTGGAAACGTTCAGAAAAGTTAAGGATAAATTTCCTGATATTATCAAGTGTATGAGTACAAACGGTCTTTTGCTGTACGAAAAAGCAGATGAAGTTATTGACATAGGGATAGATTCGCTGACAGTTACAGTAAATGCCATAAACCCTGAAATTGAAGCAAAACTCAACAAATATATAATTTATCATTGCAAGCGTTATGACGGTGTTGAAGGTGCTGAAATACTTATCGAAAATCAATTGAAAGGCATTGAAAAAGTATCATCTGCCGGAATTACTGTGAAAATAAATACTGTGCTTGTCCCTGAGATAAACGGAGAACATATTGAAAAAATAGCAAAAACAGTCAGTGAAGCCGGAGCAAGTATTTATAATATTATTCCGCTGATACCACAGTTTGAACTTTCCGACATGAAAGCTCCGACCTGTTTACAGATAGACGAAGCAAGGACAAAAGCTTCACAGTATATTGACGTTTTCCGTCACTGTCAGCACTGCCGTGCCGACGCTGTAGGAGTTCCCGGAAAATCGGAATACGGTGACCAGATATATCAGAGAAGATTAAATTTAAAGGAAACATTTTCTCATGGATAATGCATATAAAATCGCTGTTGCTTCATCTGACGGTATAGTTGTAAATCAGCATTTCGGTCATGCAGATAAATTTCTGATTTATGAAGTGAAGAACGATAAAACTTATAGATTCGTTGAAATCCGCACAGTTGAACCGGTTTGTAACTGCGGAAATCATGATGATAGAAAGCTTACGGAGAATTTACAGAAAATTCAGGACTGCAAATATCTCCTTGTCAGCAAAATCGGAATGGGTGCATCTATGAGAGCAGAACATCTTGGAATAAACCCAATGGAGCTTCCTGATATGATAGAGGAATCTGTCAGAAAAGTAATCTCCTTTGAGCAGATACAAAATTTATTTGAAAGGAATTGAATACAATGTCAGAAATCAGACAGATTGCAATTTACGGAAAGGGTGGTATCGGTAAGTCGACTACTACTCAAAATCTTACGGCAGGACTTTGTGAACACGGTAAAAAAGTAATGGTTGTAGGCTGTGACCCTAAAGCTGACTCCACCAGACTTCTTCTCGGAGGACTTGCACAGAAAACCGTACTTGATACTATCAGGGACGAGGGTGAGGATATCGAACTTGACAGAATAATGCGTGAGGGCTATGGCGGTACAAGATGTGTAGAATCAGGCGGGCCTGAACCCGGTGTAGGCTGTGCAGGTCGAGGAATCATTACTTCTATCAATATGCTTGAAAATCTCGGTGCATACACAGATGACCTTGATTATGTATTCTATGACGTACTTGGAGACGTAGTCTGTGGTGGATTTGCAATGCCTATCCGTGAGGGCAAGGCAAAGGAAATTTATATCGTTGCCAGCGGTGAAATGATGGCACTTTATGCGGCGAATAATATTGCAAAGGGTATCAAGAGATATGCTAAAACAGGCGGAGTAAGACTCGGCGGTATCATCTGCAACAGCAGAAATGTTGACAGAGAACTTGACCTGCTACGTGCCTTTTCAAAAGAACTTGGAACACAGCTTCTGTATTTTGTACCCCGTGACAATATCGTACAGCGTGCAGAGATAAACAAAAAAACGGTTATTGAATACAAACCTGATTCAAGTCAGGCACAGGAATACAGAAATCTTGCGGAAGCCGTTATCAACAATACAAAATTTGATATTCCAACTCCTATGACACAGGAAAGACTGGAAGAAATACTGCTTGAATTTGGTCTTATGGATTCAGCAGACGATTATCAAATTTAAGGAGTAAAAATTATGGCAAAAATATATAATTCCATTGCAGAGCTTGTCGGCAGAACTCCGTTGCTTGAACTTAAAAATTACGAGGAAAAGCATAATCTCAAGGCGAAAATTCTCGTTAAGCTGGAATATTTCAATCCGAATCAGAGCGTAAAGGACAGAATTGCTCTTGCTATGGTTGAAGATGCTGAAAGAACAGGCAAATTAAAAAAAGGTGATACTATTATAGAACTTACCAGCGGTAATACTGGTATCGGACTTGCGGCAATTGCGGCGGCAAAAGGGTATAAATTCCGTGTTTACATACAAGACCAGGTAAGCAAAGAGCGTTTTCAGGTAATACACGCATTCGGCGGTGAGACTGTAAAAATTTCTGAAGTTCCTGAAATCGTTGAAAGTATGGAAAAATACGGAGCTGATTTTGTAGAGTGTGTAAAGGCTGTCTA
>CAMWQI010000066.1 GCA_947176345.1 uncultured Ruminococcus sp. | reverse complement strand
CCCATTGACCTTACAGCAAATATCTTTTCAATTCACGGAACAGAAGACTTTGCAAGAAAAATCTTTGAACCACTCGGCTATACCGTGAAAACTACAAAAAATATCCTTGACGAAAAATTTAAGGAATGGGGTGAAAGTCCATATATAAACCTTGAAATTTCCGGAAAAGTTAGATTATCTGATTTACTTAATCATATATATGTTCTTATTCCGGTTTTTGATAAGCAGAAACACTACTACATAAGTGAGGACGAAATAGACAAACTCATTTCACACGGCGGTGAATGGTTAGCTGAACACCCTGCCAAAAAAGAGATTATTTACCGCTATTTCCTTATGAAAAAGAGTTACGCCCACAGGACTATTGACAGGCTTACTGAAAGTGAACCGGTTGAGGAAATCACGGACGATGAACCAAAAGACGAAAAGAAAATATCCTTAAATTCCATGCGTCTTGAAACTGTTAAAAATGCCGTTCTTGCAAGCGGTGCGGAAAGTGTCATAGATTTAGGGTGCGGAGAATGTCGGCTGACTAAAATTCTGCTTGACCAAAAACAGATAAAAAAAGTAACTGCTATTGACGTTTCAGCCCGTGAACTTGAAAAAGCTAAAAGCCGTCTGCACTATGACACCATGAATGAACACCGCCGAAATAAACTCACTCTTATGCAGGCTTCCCTTACATACAGAGACAAACGCTTTTCCGGCTATGACTGTGCCTGTGTAATTGAAGTAATCGAACACATAGAACCGTTAAGACTTCCGGCATTTGAAAGAAATGTCTTTGAGTTTGCAAATCCGGAGACTGTCATTCTTACTACTCCTAACCGGGAATACAATGAAAACTATGAATTTATTCCGTCCGGACAGTTACGTCATAATGACCACCGCTTTGAATGGACACGGGAGGAATTTAAAAAATGGGCTGATTATATCTGTCAGAAATTCGGCTATACCGTGACAATATCCGGCATAGGCGACGACGACGGAATACATGGTACACCTACACAGATGGGAGTGTTTAAAAAATGCGTATAGAAATACCGGAGTTTTCGCTTGTCGCCATGATTGGTGCGACGTCAAGCGGAAAAACTACATTTGCAAATAATAAATTCAAACCCACAGAAGTATTGTCATCTGATTTTTTCAGGGCTATGGTCTCCGATGACGAAAATAATCAGAATGTTTCCGGTGAGGCTTTTGATTTGCTTTTCTATGCACTGAAAAAGCGTCTTGACCTGATGAAACTTACTGTAATAGATGCAACAAATGTCCAGCAGTCCGCACGGAAAAAAATTCTTGATTTTGCACGTGAAAATAATGTACATAGTGTAGCAATAGTTCTGAACGTTCCTGAAAAAACGCTCCTTGAAAGAAACAAAGCCCGTGAAAACAGACAACTTCCGGAAAGAGTAGTCCGTAACCATGCGGAACAGCTTCGCCGGTGTATACGGAAACTAAAACGTGAGGGATTTCGTTTTGTTTACGTCCTTGACACACAGGACGATATAGACAATGCCGAAATAGTCCGCACTAAACTCTGGAACGACAAAAAAGATGAACATGGGGCTTTTGATATTATCGGAGATATTCACGGTTGTTACGGGGAATTAAAAGAACTCCTCAATAAATTAGGTTACATTGATAACGCCGATGGTGTACCCGTTCACCCTGACGGCAGAAAAGCTATTTTCTTAGGTGATTTCTGCGACAGGGGCTATAATAATGTCGGTGTGCTGAAACTCGCTATGGGTATGGTGAAAAACGGTAATGCCTTTTCAGTAGTCGGAAATCATGAAGTCAAATTACTTAAATATCTTAACGGCAAAAATGTAAACCTGACTTACGGACTTGACAAGACCGTTGAGGAAATAGAAAAAGAAAGCCCTGAATTTAAAAACGAACTGAAAAACTTCCTTGACGGGCTTATAAGTCATTATGTGCTTGACGACGGAAAACTTGTCGTATCCCATGCCGGCATAAAAGAAAAATTTATCGGACGTGGTTCGGGACGTGTGCGTGATTTCTGCATATACGGCGATACTACCGGCGAAACTGATGAGTTCGGACTTCCAGTGCGTCTTGATTGGTCTGCTGACTACAGGGGGCGTGCTACAATAGTATATGGTCATACACCGTGTGCCGCCATTACAACGGCAAACAATACATACTGTATTGATACGGGATGTGTTTTCGGCGGAAAACTTACCGCTATGCGTTATCCGGAAAAAAAGTTTGTAAGCGTTGAGGCATACGAAAAATATTATGAACCTGTAAAACCTCTTGTTCCTGAAAAAAATGAAGATATGGGAGATATGCTTACTGTAGGGGATTTTCAGGGAAAAATGCACCTTAATACAAATCTTATTCCCTCAATAAACATTGAGGAAAACAATGCTGCTGCCGCACTTGAAATAATGTCCCGATATTCTGCTGACCCGCATTGGCTGATATATCTTCCGCCTACCATGTCCCCGTGTGAAACAAGTCGAATTGACGATTATCTTGAACACCCATTAGAAGCCTTTGAATATTATCAAAAAAACGGCATAAAAAACGTCGTATGCGAAAAGAAACATATGGGTTCAAGGGCTGTAATAGTTCTTTGTCACACTCCGGAAACTGCCAGCAAGCGTTTCGGAATAAATGACGGAACGTGCGGAATTATATATACCCGTACCGGACGGCGTTTCTTTGACAACACGGAAACTGAAAAAGAATTATTAAACCGTCTTGACAAAGTTCTTACGGATAATAATTTCTGGAATGATTTCAACACGGACTGGGTTTGCCTTGATACTGAACTTATGCCATGGTCTGAAAAGGCACAAGGACTTATTAAAACTCAATATGCACCTGTCGGAAATGCCGGAAAAAATACCCTTGATACTACTGTGAAACTCCTTGAAAAAGCCTGTTCCCGTGAAAATATAACCGCTGAAGTTTCTGCCCTTACTTCCGGACAGAATACCAATCTTAATAATGTTCTTGAAAAATTCCGTTTCAGAAAAGATGCCATTGAAAAATATATTTCCGCCTACCGTGAATACTGCTGGACTGTCAACAATATTGACGACTTCAGAATAGCACCGTTTCATATACTTGCGGTTGAAGGTAAAGTTTTCGACCATGAAAGACACGTACTTCAAATGATGAATATAAAAAAATACATCTGCACGGATAAAATTTTCATGGCAACGCCTTACATATGTGTTGATACTGACGATGAGGAAAGTATTAATTCAGCGGTAAAGTGGTGGTCTGACCTGACGACTTCCGGTGGTGAGGGAATGGTTGTCAAGCCGGAATATTATACGGCTATTGTTGGCAATAAACTTTTACAGCCTGCCATAAAATGTCGTGGACGTGAATATTTAAGAATAATTTACGGTGCGGAATATCTCTATCCGGATAATTTAAAGCGACTGAAAAAGCGTTCCCTTTCAAGAAAACGCACTCTTGCCCTGAAAGAATTTTCACTTGGCATGGAATCGCTGAAACGTTTTGTAAATCATGAACCGTTATACAGGGTGCATGAATGCTCATTCGGTGTGCTGGCATTCGAAAGCGAACCAGTTGACCCACGTCTTTAAAGGAGTGATATTATGAGTTTCCGTGACCTGAACGCAAAATCAAACAGGAAAAAATGCCGTTACAGTGCCGGTGTGACTTTCCGTGACATGAATTTCCGGTCAGTAAAAGAAATTCATGAAGAACCCGAACCAGTACCAGAAAAGAAAGTAACTGCACCACAACAGACATCAAATCCGGCTAACCACTACCAGAGTGTGCCGTTACAGTCGGCATATATGAATAACCCCGTACAAAGTGTGCCATTACAGAATATACAATATACACGTCCACCACAAAGTGTCTATATTCAGCCGAAACCTGAAAGTCAGTTCCTGTATTATACACAGAATAATAATACTCCCGCTCCGGTAAAGCCGGCTGTACCTGTACCACCTGTTCCGCCACGTCCGCCCGAACCTGAAAAGCCTGACCCATCCAAATTCATTGAGGAACGCACCCAGACACCTCCGCCTAAAATGGTACGTGTAACTGTACCCGTCAGGAAAAAAGTTGACAATAAAAACAATGATTTCGGGTCTTTCGGCACTACTTTCGACGGCGACCCCGACCAGTCCACCATGATAACGGAAATTCCAGTAATGAATAATATCGATGACTATAAAATATAACTCTCTTGACTGTGATTTCCTGTGTGGACGTTTTCCGGAATTAAAAGAAAAAATATCCGCTGAAAATGACTGGTTAGGTGAAAATCTTCCGCACTGTCTTTTCGGAAACGTCTTCAATCCACTTGTCGCTGAACTTCTTAAACAGGACGACTATAAAAATAATTATTTACTTCAAAAAATTTTCCGTATGTATGAGGACTTTGCAGAATACGGCGATACAGAAACTAAAAATCTTCTTCAAGTAACTCTGCTTGAATATCTGTGGGACGAATATATTACATATTCACGTGCTTTGGAACTTATGGGCAAAAAAACAAAACTTATAAATCAAAGTATAAACTATCTTAACATTCCGAAGTTAAACTATGAAGATAATTAAAAAAATAAATAAGACGAATTACGACATTTTACAGCATTGACTTTTTTCGCATTATATAGTATACTTCATATATCGGGAAACCGAAATAAAATAATTTCCTACACGAAAAACGTTCTCTCTTTCGGGAGAACGTTTTTTTATGTTTATGCCACTACAAACTGGCTGTTATATAATTCAGAATAGAAACCGCCGTCTGCAATGAGTTTTTCGTGGTTGCCCTGTTCTATGATGTCGCCGTCTTTCATGACAAGAATAACATCAGCATTTTTTATGGTTGAAAGTCTATGTGCTATGACAAATGAAGTACGGCCTATTGTCAGCTTATCCATAGCCTGTTGTATGACAAGTTCCGTTCTTGTATCGATAGAGGAAGTAGCCTCATCAAGTATCAGCATTGGAGCGTCTTTAATCATGGCTCTTGCAATAGTAAGCTGTTGTTTCTGACCGTCCGAAAGATTGAGTGCCTCATTAAGTTTTGTATCATAGCCATGCGGAAGTGTAGATATAAAATGTTTCAGTCCTACCGCCTCGCAAGCCTCGTCAAGTTCCCTGTCGGTCACGCCCTCTTTGTTGTAGATGAGATTTTCACGGATAGTACCATCAAAAAGCCACGTCTCTTGCAATATCATATCAAACAAATCATGCACCTGTTCACGTTTAAGGGTTTTGGTTGAAATTCCGTCAATAAGAATATCTCCGCTGTCTATCTCATAGAAACGCATAAGCAGATTTACCATAGTTGTCTTGCCTGCTCCGGTAGGTCCTACTATAGCGACTTTCTGACCAGCTTTCAGGCTGGCGGAAAAATCATGTATGATAGTTTTTTCCGGTGAATAGCCGAATTTTACATTTTTAAACTCTACATTTCCGGAGACGTTGCTTATAGTTCCGGTCTTTGCAGATTCGTCGGATTGTTCTTCTGCTTCAAGCATTTCAAAAACTCTCTTTGAGGCTGCCGATGCTTGCTGTATAGATGTGAGTGACTGTGCGAAAGTTCCTAACGGCTGTGAAAAAAGTCTTGAATATATTACGAATGCCATAATAGTACCAAGTGTTACGGCGGAATTTTCATTGATTATGAATATCACACCTACTATGAATACAAGTGCATAGTCAAGATTTCCGACAAACTGCATTATCGGGTGCATCATGCCGGATAACCACTGTGATTTCCAGTTGGAGTCATAAAGTCTTTCATTTACTTCATCAAATTTTGCTTTTTCCTCGTCCTTTGCACCGAATGCGTGTACTATATTGTGGTTGGTATAGACTTCTTCTATCTGACCATTCATAACGCCTAAATCCGTCTGTTTACGGTTAAAGAATTTCTGTGAATTTTTCATTATAACACCCATCATGACAAAACCGAACAGTGATGAACCTATCGTGACAAGTGCAAGTATCCAGTTAGTAGTGAACATCTTATATATTACGCCCACAAACAATGCAAGTGAACTGATTAAATTTGCAGAACTTGACGAAAGCGTTTGGCTTATGGTGTCAACGTCGTTAGTCACTCTTGAAAGTATATCGCCCTTTGTAGTAGTATCAAAGTATTTCAGCGGAAGACGGTTTATTTTTTCATCAATATCTG
This sequence comes from uncultured Ruminococcus sp., assembly GCA_947176345.1. GTDB lineage: Bacteria > Bacillota > Clostridia > Oscillospirales > Ruminococcaceae > Ruminococcus. Next base: position 5,382 of record CAMWQI010000066.1, on the reverse strand, counting down.
TGCGGAGTCTCTTTGAGGTCTTCTGCGTTATAGTAGCCGTTATAAACTGCTGACTGTAGTTCAGGACAGCACCGCCAGCATATATGGCAACAAGTGTATAACAGATTTTCTTTACAGCGTCCATGTCAATTCCGCTCATAATACCGGAAGTTATTTCATTCATCAGGTCGCTGATTTTTTCAGGACCTACAATAGTAGTCAAAGCACCGCCTATAGCGAATATCACGGCAATTATTACCGCCGGAAGATATTGTTTACAATAAACAAGTATTTTCTTTATTGCACCTAAATCAGCCTTTTCATTCGGATTTGCCTGCATCATTGGTCTCATAGGGGGCATATCAGACACGCTCCTTTCCTGCTAATTCTTCTTCGGATAACTGTGACAATGCTATTTCCTTGTATATTGAACAGTTTTCCATGAGCTCATCGTGTTTGCCCATTCCTGCAATTTCGCCGTCATGGAGTACAAGAATTTTATCGGCATTTCTTATAGTTCCTATCCTCTGTGCGACTATGATAACAGTCGTGCCGGAGAGTTCCTCACGGATAGATTTTCTTACAAGCATATCTGTCTTATAGTCAAGTGCAGAAAAAGTATCATCAAAAATCATTATTTCGGAATTTTTGAAAACTGCTCTTGCTATAGAAAGTCTCTGTTTCTGTCCGCCGGAATAGTTAGTACCACCTTGTGCGACTTTAGAGTGAATACCGTCCGCAAGACCACCTACAAAATCAGATTTGGAAACTTCCAGTGCTTTAGCTATTCTTTCGTCGCTGTCGGAAACTTCATCTTTACAACCATAAGTAATATTAGATTTTATATCACCTGAAAAAAGTGTTGCTTTCTGCGGAGCAACTGAAACCATTCTTTCAAGCTGTTCTTCAGGATATTCCTTTATGTTTACTCCATCAATAAGGACTTCACCTGCGGTGGTGTCGTAATAACGTGGAATTAGATTTACAAGAGTAGATTTGCCCGTGCCGGTAGCACCTATTATAGCGAAAGTCTCACCCTCGTTTATCTCAAAATTCAGGTTTTTAAGACAGGGGCTTCCGGAATCGGAATAAGCAAACGAAACGTTTTTAAATTCAATTTTTCCGTGACCTGTAGTCTTTACTTCCTGTGATTTATAGTCTATGGTAGGTTCGGTTTCAAGAACTTCATTTATACGTTTTGCGGAAACCATAGTCCTCGGCATGATAATGAATATCATAACAAGCATCATAAATGCACCCATAATCTGCAACGCATATTGTGTAAATGCCGTCATATTGCCTATAACTTCCGCTCTTCCGGCAATTTCAGCGTTATTTATCAGGTATGCACCTATCCAGTAAATAGCAAGCGTAAGACCGTTCATAGCCATCATCATGACAGGCATCATAAGACCCATAATACGACTGGTAAACAGGTGATTTTTAGTAATATCCGTGTTTACTTTGTCGAATTTCTTTTCCTGATACTTTTCAGCATTGAACGCACGTACAACACGCACACCACTGATATTCTCACGGGTTACGTCGTTGAGATTGTCGGTCAGTTTCTGAATTTGCTTGAATTTAGGATAAGCAAGACCCACCAAAAGTGAAATTGTGACGATAATCACGGCAACGCATACGAATACTGCTGTTGTCCATTCCACGCTTGAATCAGAGATTTTGACAATAGCCCATATAGCCGTGACGGGTGCTTTTATCATCATCTGCATACCCATAGCAATTAACATCTGCAACTGTACAACGTCGTTAGTGGTTCTTGTGATAAGGCTGGGCGTGGAAAATTTATTTATCTCGGCATTTGAGAATTTAAGTATATGACCGAAAAGCTTTTCACGGAGAGTTTTTGCGAAATTTGCCGCAACCTGTGATGCAAAAAATCCGCAGAACATAGCCGCCACCATACTTCCTATGGCACATAAAAGCATCATACCGCCGTTTTTTAAAACTTCGCTCATTTCAATTGAACCTGCTGAAACTGATTCCGTGAGTTTCTGTGTATAGTCCGGCATGGTCAAATCAAGCCATACCTGAGTTATTACCAGTACCACGCATATCAGCATGAAACAGACATCACGTTTTTTCAGATTCCGAAAAATCCTGAACATAAAAAATTACCACCTTTCTTAAAATTATTCCATGAATGAATTTTTTATTTCTTCCGAAACTGTTTTTTTAATTTCATTTGAAATCAAAATAAATTCCTCCATGCGTTCCGCACCTATTTTGTCAATAATACGGCTGAAAGTCTCAATCATTCTTTCCTGACGGGCAAGATGTTCAGCCCTGCCTTTTTCTGAAAGTAAAATTATCAGTCGTCTTGCGTCCTCAATGCTGTTTTCGCACGTGATAAAATCCTTTTCACGTAATTTTTTCAGCAGAACAGAAACTCTTGCCGTGCTGACTCGCATAAACCGGCTTATCTCTCCGGCTGATACGGGGCGTTCCGCATCATAGAGATATTTAAGCACACAGCCTATGCCGGCGTTGTCGTCGCTGAATTTTCTTAAAACATCGTCGGGGGGTTTAGTGTGTAGCCTTTGCATGACACTTAAAACATACTCACGGTCTGCCATATTAATTCCTCCTTTTATTTAACAGGGTTAGATAATATTAATACCGGTGTGTGTAAGGCATAAGTTAATACTATGATAAATTTGTGAAAAAAATAACATTAAATAAAATACTTCGGGAGTGGACTAAATGCGTTGTTTATAATAAAATAAAAAAATCTTACAGAATGTTGTAACATCACTGCTTGACAAAAATTTGAAAATATGCTATATTGGAATTGCTAAAATTTCAAGAAAATATGGAGGTATTATGGAAAGTAAAAAAAATAATCTTGAGTATATCATTTGGAGTAAAATGAAAAACTTAGATAAGCGAATTTGGGTTGTGTTGTTTAGTTCTATTATTTGGGGAGTTTTTGCACATGGAATGGCATTGTTTAACAAGTATTCTATATCTGATGACAGTTATCATCTGTTTGGTATAGGTATTACCTATACATCCGGCAGATGGGGGCTTGAAATACTTGGAAAATTGTATCTGAAACTTTTCGGAGGTGGATTTTACAGTATACCTTTGTTTAATGGATTCATTTCTATTCTATGTATAGCATTTTCTGCTTACCTTATTGTTAATCTTTTGGATATTAAGTCGATAGGATTATGTATGTCCATTACCGGAATACTTATTACTTTTCCTGTAATTACTGGAATATTTGGACATATGTTTACAGCTTCTTATTATATGATTTCACTTTTATTTGCGGTTGCTGGAGTATGGATTGCAAACAAAAAACAAACGTTCTTTTCAAGGGGAGCAAGCGTACTAATATTTGCATTTTCAATTGGGATTTATCAGGCATTTATACCAGTCATGATGAGCTTAGCTTTGTTATGTTTCATTTTCAAACTGACAGCAGAAACTTCTGATAAACCAAAAAAATTAATTATATCCGGTGTATATCTCGCAGGAGCAGTTATTTCTGGTGTTTTGCTGTATTTTCTTATAAACAAATGCCTTCTTGCTTACAAAGGTTTAAGTCTAAGTGATTATAAAAATATTGATACTATGGGAAGAGAACCTATTAATGTATATTTATCGAGAATTTTCATTGCTTATGATCACTTTTTTTCTACAGAAAATATTGGTAGCTATACTTCTATGTTTCCATTTCGGTTAAGACATCTTTATATTCTGATTCTATTATTTACTGCTGTACTTTCACTATATTTTATAATTAAGACATTTAGAAATAATATTTTTAGAGGTATTCTGTTGACATTATCTATACTTATGCTTCCACTGGCTTTTAATTTTATTTTTGTTATGTGTGAAATTAAATATGTAAGCAGTTTAATGTTGTATGGTCAGTCAATGATATTCATATATTTAGTGTTCCTGATAAATATTTCTGAATTTCCCAAGCTCAATATCACCAGAGCTGTCTATGTTTTCGGAACAACAGTATTGTTGTTTATTTCATTATCTTATTGCAGATATGCTAATATCAATTATCTGAAAGCTGAATATCAGCAACAGCGCATGATTAATTATTTTACAGTTATGATTACACAAATTAAAAGTGTGGAGAACTATAAAGATGAAATGCCAGTCTGTTATATTAATCCAATGTCTAAAAAAGATTTGACGCTCAAAGAGTTAAGTGGATTTGAGCTTTTCTATGTTTCGCCATATTCAAGTGCTAAAAAGCAAGTAAGTTCTTGGTCATGGCAGCAATTCATGAATAACTGGTGTGCATTCAGTCCCGAAGTTGTAGATGAAGAAGATTTTATTGATTTGCCAGAAGTTATTGATATGCCATATTATCCAGATGATGGCTCTATTAAAATTATCAATGATACTGTTGTTGTAAAATTCGGACCTGTTGAGGAGTAGAATCTAAAATGAAATAAAAAATTTTACATAATGTTTTAATATCACTATATCTTAATAACATCAAAGTGACATATTTCTGTGTTCGCTTTTTTAATACCGCTGTTGCCCACTTCCACTACTGCAAAAGACTTGACATTTTGCATAGAATATGTTAAAATAGCACGGAAACAAAAGGAGATGTTTTTTATATGAAAAAATTTTTTAGTATATTTTCGGCATTCGTAATAATATTTTCAGGCGGGTGCGGAAAATCTGGCAACAAATCGGAGCAGACTATTTTCAGTGCGGAAGACCTCACGGGAAAAAACATAGGCACACAGATTGGAACTACAGGCTATGCACTTGCGAAAGATATTAACAATGCAAATGTTGAAAAATACAAAGATGCTTTTGAGGCTGTCAAGGCTCTCCAGAATAACAGGGTTGATGCCGTTATTATTGACGAACTCACCGCACAGGAGCTTATCAGCGATTACGATAACCTGAAAATCCTTCCTGACCCATTCAATGAAGAGGAGTACGCTATAGCCTACAAAAAAGGCAACGATGAACTCGGGCAGAAACTTGATGATGCTATAACCAAACTGAAACGCGACGGGACTATCTCTGATATTTCTAAACACTGGATAGGAAGTAATCCCGACCACCAGCCCTATGAACCTAAAAACGTTGAAAGAAACGGTACACTTATTATGGCTACAAATGCCGATTTTCCGCCATATGAGGAAGAAGTTAATGGTGAAATTGTTGGCTTTGACGTAGATATGGCTATGGCTATATGCGACGAACTCGGAATGGAACTCAAAATAAAAAACATGGATTTCAGCACAATAATAACTTCCATCAGTTTCGGTGAAGCCGATATAGGCGTTGCCGGAATGTCAATTACACCTGACAGACAGGAAAATGTTGATTTTACGCAAAGTTATGCACTTTCAAGTCAGGTAATAATAGTAAAAGAGTAAAATAAAAGTC
>CAMWQI010000065.1 GCA_947176345.1 uncultured Ruminococcus sp. | reverse complement strand
TGACATGTCATACAGTGTATAAGTTAAGATATTAAATTATACATAGACCTCCATTTTTTAACACCATTATAACATAAGATTTTTTTGTTGTCAATAAGTTTTGAAAAGATTTCAATAAAAGTATGGACAATTTTCCCGAAATATGTTATAATAACTGTGAAAGGAGATATTTTTTATGCAAATTTCGGATAAAACTCTTGTACTGATTATGGTGATAGTGATTTTTACAGTAACTTTTATAAGTTCCGCACTTATTACCTATAAGATACGCCGGAAAAAATCAGAAAATGAAAATATGCCCAATACAAAAAGAAAGGATAAAATAACATGAAAAAAAATATAATTCTGTCTCTTATTTCAATGGCAGTTGCTCTTGCCCCGTTAAATTCATTCGCGGAGGAAAATGAAGACCAGCCGGAAGAAAAAACATCTTACACTATGACTTTCCTTGACTTTGACGGGGAAGTTATGCAGACTCTTGACGTACAATCCGATGAAAAAATAGATTACTCGCTTATTGATACATCATCACTGCATTCCCATTTGGATATATACACGGAGCAGGCTTTCCATACGTGGAGCAGTACCCCTGAATACATATCGGAAGATACAACCGTTCAGGCACTCTATAAAAAAGCCTATATTTCCACTGAAGGTACGCCCACCAAAACGGAATACTACTCAAAAGGTGCAGATATTAGACTTGATGGGCTTTCTGTTCTTATTACCCTTGAAATTCAGACACCTGTTACTGACGAAAACGGAAACTATTATGTCAATACTCAAACCGAAAATATTATAGATAGTTGTTACACTGAAAAGACACTTGAGGAACTTTTTACAGACGACAAAAAAGCAACTGTAAATGTTATTCCCTCCGGCGATGATAAACCTATTTTCAGCTATGAAATAACGCTTTTCGACAGTTTCGGCGATGCAAATGGTGATGGTATTATTGATGCTGTAGATGCATCATTTATATCAGGGGTATATGCTGATTTATCCACAGGCGGAGAACTCACACTTGATGAAAATCAGCAGAAAATATGTGACATCAATCAGGACGGACGAATAGATGCAAAGGACGCTACATACGTAAGTATGTACTATGCAGAGATGTCAACAAACAGAAATCCCGTGTGGGAAAATTTAGTTAGGGAACTGTCATGATAATTCTTGTGGAAAATATGTAAAATGAGTCTTGACTTTTGGGAAAAATTGTGCTACAATAAAAATATTGATATAAAATTTTAAGGAGTGTTTTTTAATGTACAATGATTTAATGGACTCAATCGGCTTTGTGTCACAGTATGACAGCGAAGTCGGAGAGGCTATGGCACAGGAACTCGCACGTCAGCAGAGAAATCTTGAACTTATCGCAAGTGAAAATATCGTTTCCCCTGCTGTAATGGCTGCTATGGGTTCTGTTCTCACAAACAAGTATGCTGAGGGTTATTCAGGCAAGCGTTATTATGGTGGTTGCCAGTGCGTTGATGTGGTAGAAAATATTGCTATTGAACGTGCTAAGGAACTTTTCGGTGCTAAATTCGCAAACGTTCAGGCACATTCAGGTGCACAGGCTAACACAGCCGCTTATTTTGCCATATTAAAGCCTGGTGATACTGTTCTCGGCATGAGCCTTGCAGACGGCGGACATCTCACACATGGTTCACCGGTTAATCTTTCCGGTAAATATTTTAACTTTGTTTCCTATGGTCTTGACGACGAAACAGAAGTTATCAACTATGATACTGTTCAGAAACTCGCTGAAGAACACCAGCCGAAACTTATAGTTGCCGGTGCAAGTGCATATCCCCGTGCTATCGATTTCAAGAGACTTTCTGAAATTGCAAAGTCTGTAGGTGCACTTTTCATGGTAGATATGGCACATATTGCCGGACTTGTTGCTGCCGGAGTTCATGAGTCACCTGTTCCGTATGCGGATATAACAACAACTACTACACACAAGACTTTAAGAGGTCCACGTGGTGGACTTATCCTCACTAATGATGAGGCACTCGCTAAAAAGATTAATTCTGCTATTTTCCCTGGAACACAGGGTGGTCCTCTCATGCATACAATAGCTGCAAAAGCTGTATGTTTCGGCGAGGCTTTAAAGCCTGAATTTAAAGAATATCAGCAGAAAATTGTTGAAAATGCAAAGGCACTCTCCGAAGGACTTTTAAAGCGTGGTTTCAATCTTGTTTCCGGTGGTACTGATAATCATCTTATGCTTGTTGATTTAAGACCATTCAATATTACTGGTAAGGAACTTGAACACCGCCTTGACGAAGTTTATATCACTGTAAACAAGAACGCTATTCATAATGACCCCGAAAAGCCGTTTGTTACAAGCGGTATCAGAATTGGTACACCTGCTGTGACAACACGTGGTCTCGGCGTTGAGGAAATGGAAAAAATCGCTGAATATATCTATCTCTGTGCTACAGATTTTGAAAATAAGGCTGACGAAATCCGTGCAGGCGTAAATGCTATATGCGAAAAATTCCCGCTTTATAAGTAATATTATTCGGGACGGGCTTATTGTCCGCCCCGATATTTTTAATGAAAGGTTATTTATGAAAATGTCTGAAAGAAACGAAATTACAAACAAAGACCTTAAAGAAATGATTGCAGAAACTGCACTCAGCATAATGACCGAGGGTGAAGATTACGAGGAATTAGTCGGTACTTCTGTAACTTTCGGCTATTTGTTCGATATTGACGACCACGGTATAGAGGCTTTATTCAAGGTTATTACCGACAAGACAACAGCTTATTTTGCTGTACAGGGCGAAAAAATGATGAGACTTGATTTCAATGAAGAACTTTTCCAAAGTACAACAGACGGTTTTTTAAGTCTTCACCAGTAAAACCACATATGAAAAACAGAAAAAAACTCCGCACTATGAATATTGACGGCGTGAGATATTTATGGTCTTACAATTTTGACGATATGGATTTTATAAATTATCCGTATTCTTATTATCTTTTTGTGCCGGAAGACAACCGCAAACTAAAAGTAAGGGTTTATTTTACAAAATACGCACCAAATATGAATTTGAACGCTTATTCAGATGATGGTACACCGTGCATTTACAAAGGCGAAAAAATTATCCTAAATCTTTGCAGACCGTTTTTTGCCCGTCAGATGATTGAATACGTTTTCAGTCATTGTTGCAGTTCGTCCGATACCGGCGAAATAAATATAAACGACGGCGACGCTCTTCTTGCGGAAATGGGCTATGAAAATTTTTTCTGATTAAATTATTATACTATGAGTAAAAATAAAAAACATAAAAGAAAATCTGTTCTGTATAATTCTTCCGGTATTGTAAAATATGGCAGTGACAAATACGTCATACTTATTATAGTTATATACCTGTCTGTTGTGTTAAGCAAAGCAATGAAATATGAACGGATTATTGGAATTTTCATCATTCCCCTGCTTATACCTGTGTTGTTTATGTTCAGATTTTGTGTGAAATATGATTTGAGACAGCGAAAAATATACTTACGGTATTTTTTTAGTTTCAGGGAAATAAATTTTTCAGACATTAAAAAAATATATAAAAAATCAGACGGAGTGACGACTTTTTTAATTATTAAAACAAATAAAAATAAAATTCATATAAATATGCGTTCTTGTAAAAGTGCAAGAGAATTTTATTTTTTCCTTAAAAGACATATACCTAAAAAAATTAATGAATACTGAAAAAAGCGGACAAATTGCCCGCTTTTTTGCATTTCGTGTGTTACTTTTTCGAATTATATACCGGTATTCCGCATTTTTCCGCCTGCTCCATCAGGACGGAATTTTTTTTATTCATAGTTCCCCATGCCGGACAGTTGTTTATCACTGCCGAACATCTTTTCATGATTTCAAGGGCTTTTTCAATAGCTTGCTGACTTACCGGTTCAAACGACTTTTCGGTGACTATTTCAGTCGCCAAAGCCCTTACAGCTGGATATTCTATTGAATTTTCATGAATTACTCCCACTGCAAACGGAATATTTTTTCGCTGAAGTTTCCGGTAAATTTCAACTTCGCCTCCGGCAATAACAAAGACTTCTGGCTCACCCCGTGGTCTTTCAAGTTCATAAGAACAATACATACAGTCAAAAGAATTACTTTTAAGATTATATAAACTGTTTATATAGTCTCCTGAAAAAATTTCCTCCGGAGTGCCGATTTTTTCGGCAGTATGATTATTTATGCATATTATTCTGTCGGAAATTTTCTGTGCTAAATCAAGTTCATGGAGCGACATTATAACTGCAAGATTTCTTTCACGAACGAGTTTTTTTAAAATATTTAAAAGTTCTAATTTATGGTGTGCATCCAGAAATGAAGTCGGTTCATCAAGAACGAGTATATCCGTATCCTGACATATCGCACGGGCAAGCATAACACGCTGTCGCTGTCCGTCGCTTATGCAACTGAAATCAGTATAAAAAAGATTTCCCACGCCCACAAGCTCCATAGCCTCACGGACTTTCGCTTTGTCGTCGCTGGACAGAATGCCTAAGCTGTTTGTATATGGATAACGTCCCGACTCAACAACATCTCCGCAGGTCATCAGTTCAGGAGTGATACGGTCAGTCATTACGGCGGAAATTCTTTCGGCTATTTCAGAACGTTTCATTTCATGGATATTTTTATTTTCAAAATATATATTTCCAGAAAGTGTTTTTAATTGTAATAATATGCTTTTAAGTATAGTTGATTTTCCTGAACCATTTGCACCAATAAGAGTTAGAATTTCTCCTTTCTCAATCTGAAAGGAAATATCTGCGGCTATTATTTTTTTCCCATAACCAACGGAAAGTTTTTCAGCACTGAATACATTCATGTGGTTTTCCTCCGACGTTTTTCAAGCATTATCCACATGACTACCGGTGCGCCAAAAACTGCTGTCACGGAACTGATATTTAACTCAACAGGTGCAAAAAACGTCCTTGCTATCAGGTCACACAGCAGACAGAATGCCCCTCCACCAATGAACGATGCCGGTATTATTACTATAGGCTTTGCTGTTCCGAAAAGCCCCTTGACGAGATGCGGAACTGATATTCCCACGAATGAAACAGGACCGGCAAATGCCGTCACACACGCCGATAATATACTTGACAATAATATTAATTCAACACGGAATAATCTTACGTTTACGCCCATATTCACGGCATAGCCCTCGCCCATCTGATAGGCATTCATAGATTTTGACAGCAAAAACGAAAAAACAAGCGTTACTGAAACTATTACGGAAATAATTTTTATATCGTCCCAGTCCGTGCCGGAAAAAGTACCCATTGACCAGTTATGTAGCTTGATTATATTTGAGTCGTCCGCAAAAGTAACCATTATATCCGTTATTGCCGAACATATGTAGCCTATCATCACGCCACAGACGACAAGCACTGACATATTTTTTACACGCCCCGAAACCGCCAGTATAATTCCCGTAGCCGTCATAGCCCCCGCAAATGCCGATATAACAAGCGATACGGAATTTAAGATAATGCCCCGTCCCGCGCAGAATATCATGATTATGGCAGTGGTGAGCTTTGCACCCGAAGATATGCCCAGTACGAACGGGCTGGCTATCGGATTTGCAAAGAAAGTCTGCAACAAAAAGCCCGATACAGCCAACGAACCGCCCAACAGAACAGAGGCTACTATACGCGGAAGCCTTATCTGGAATATTATATTTTGTCCGACGGTCGTATCGTTTCCGGAAAATATATTCATAATTTCTTTTAACGAAAATTCTACACTTCCATTAATCAGGCTTACAAAAAACAGCAGTACCATTCCGATAAAAAGTACAAAGAAACCTGTTGTATAACGTATTTTTTTATTCATATTTACTCCAGTCTTTTAAGAAAAGTGAGATTTTCATTATCCGCCTGACCGGTTACGACCATATGAATATCCCGTATCATATCGCACATTCCGGTGGTCTGCTGAAACATATTCTTTTCAGTACACCATACATTATTTTCCTGAACGGCTTTAAAATCTTTCATCAGTTCGCTTTTTTCCATAAGCTGTGAAATATTTTCAAGTTCTCCCTCAACGGTACTGTTATAAATAATTATATCAGCGTCACGGGCTTTTTCGTAAAAAGTCTCCATATCCATATTCATGGTAGACAAGGCATTTTCGTCGACGTTCAGGTCTTCAGCAGTGAAAATATAGTCTGCACCGGCAAGTTCTATCATTTTTGAAATATAATCTCCGGATTTCCGGACATTCACACTGCCGTTAGCTGTGATATAGAAAAAAGCAACCGTCTGGCGTTCGATGTCCGTGCCGTTATCAATGGAAATTTCCTTGAAAATTTTCATTTTTTCACTAAAAAAATCATCTGCCTGTTTTTCGTGTCCCGTGAGGATGCCATAAAGCTTTATCCATTCAAGCCGTCCCAGCGGATGTGGTTCATAGCTTGAACGCTCAACCATTACCGGAATATTGAGACTTTCGAGTTTTTCCTTTGTTTCCGGACTATGATAAATCATAGTCGATTCCACAGCCAGTCCGCACCCCTCCGAAAGTATCATTTCATAATCAGGTGCGTTATATTTGCCGACATAAAGCATTTTTCCGCTCTCTATAGCCTCCGTAACCGCCGGAATTTTCCAGTCGGAAAGCTTTGTAGAGGTCATTTTTACACTGTCCAGTGCGTCCGCTCCATTGAACAAATCCATTGCTGATGATGCCGGAACGTATATATTTTCAACGGGTTGGTGAAGCACAATTCTGTCAGTTTTTTCAGGAGCTGATTTGCCTTCCGGAATAACAAGAAAATGCTGTCCATCTGAAATATCAATCTCATATGACCCGTCGGAATTTTCATATATAGTGAACTGTTCGGCGTATTCAAGGGCTATTTCAGTGCCGGAATGTTCTTTTTCCGGAAGTTTTTCCGAACTGCACGAACAAATAAACATAACCGGAATTAAAATTAAAATAAATCTTATTATTTTCATAAATCATTTAGCTATAGTTGAGGAGTCGAAATAAAGTGTATAATCAATTTCATGAGGTGTACTCATTGCGGTAGTATCGGCTGAAACAGACATTTTCATATCAAATATATCAACAGGAATATCAAATGCTGAATTTTCAATATCTTCTAACGGCATATATTTTTTACCGTCAATAACCATATAATCATAATTACTGCTTGTCCATATAATGCGTGCTGTAGCCTTTCCGTCCTTGACTGTCATCTGAGTATGCGGGTATATTCCGGCTTTTCCCGAACCGCCCTCCAGTGTCACTTCAACAGTATATTCCCCGTCTGTAATGCCGAGCGACTCAATAGTATTTGCCGCGCCGTCCGCAAAAGCCTCAACTGGCAGAGAGTCCGCACGGAATAAAATAGTGCGGTCATACCACTTTTCCTTGTTAAAGCTGAATGCCGTACACTCTATGCCCATATCGAGAGCCTCCACCGGCACGGTAAATTTATGCACACCGTCCTCTTCCACGAACGGTATATAGTCACTTTCGGAGGCGTTTTCCGCTGTCTCACCGTTGCCCATAAACAGCCATTTATAGCCTGTTCCAGACATTGTCATTTCAGCGGACATAGTACCATTCTGTATGGTAAGTTCACATTCAGTTATTTTGAACATTGACGAACTGGAACTAACCTCCACCGGATAAACGCCGTCTTTCAGTGCGTCGGCATAAACGGGTGTCATGCCCTCCTCTACCACCTCAACGGGTGCAACAGTACCATCTTGTGCATACTCCGTCACTGTCTGAATGGTTTCCGCCTGTGACGATGTTCCTGAATTTTCAGTTGTTTCACTGCACGAAACAATAGTCATCGCCAAAAAAAGTAAACATATTAATTTTTTCATAATTACCTCACAAAAACAGCGGAGAAGATTTTTCCTCTCCGCCGGATTTTTTTAATTAGTTTAATGAATCAATAGCGGTTTGTGCATGGTCAACATAAATCTGTCTTATATCTGGATTTTCGCCAAGTCCTCTTAAAATACATTCGACCTCATAGCCCGCACTCTCAAAAACCGATTTCCACGAATCAGCCTCACCGCCAGCCATATCATTGTTTGCATGGTCACCGCAAACCACCATAAGAGGCTCTAAAACGACTTTTTCATACTCTCCGGCTTTTACCATTTCAAGAATAGTATCAAGGGATGGTTCAGCCTCAACCGTGCCGATGAAATAATTTTCATAGCCGTCTGCCGTAAGTAAATCCTGCATTTTCTGATAGATTTCATTTGACTCTGCCTCAGTGCCGTGACCCATGAAACATATAGCGGTTTTACCATCGTCATATTCAGCAGTCCAGTCAACAATAGCCTGTTCCACACGCTTGAAATCCTCGTCGCTTGTAAGGAGCGGTTCGCCGAAAACAACTTTTTCAAATGCATCAGAATATTGTGCCACCTCGTCAACTATATCGTTGTATTCCAAACCGTTCATAAGGTGAGTGGGCTGAACAACGAGAGTTTTTACCTCGTTTTCAACTGCCCTGTCAAGTGAGGCTTTTACGTCGTCAATAAGTATTCCGTCGCGTCGCTGAACGTGGTCAATGATAATATTTGCGGTAAATCCTCGTCTAACGGAATAATCGGGGAAAGCCTTGTCGAGTGCGTCTTCAATAGCACCGATAGTAAGGCGACGGCTGTCATTGAAACTCGTTCCGAAACTCACGACAAGAAGTTCATTGTCACCGATTTCGTCCTGATTTCTTACATTATCAAGTGATGCGTCACCAGTATCATAGTTTTCTTCGTTGTCGGGTTCTTCAGTTTCAACCGATTCTTCGGTAGTTTCTTCTTCAGTTTCAGCTTGGGTTGCTGTCACTGACGATTCCGAAACGGAACTTTCAGAACTTTCATTCTTATCTCCGCACGCAGTGAAAAAAGTTCCCGCTATAGCAAGACAAAGTATAAAATTTATTTTTTTCATTTAATTAATTCCTTTCTGAATAACAAAAAGGCAAAGTTGTATTATGCAAAAAAGCCCTCCGCACACGGCAGAAAGCATTGCAAAGCTGACCGTGCCTTACAGCACAGCCAAAAACAGTACAATCAAGCCCTCGTGATTTGAAAATAAAAATATTTTCTGTACCAGTATTCCGGCAGGTTTCCTGACTTACGGATTAACATATAACGACAAGCCTTCCCGAAAAAATTTCAGTGACTTCACCATGAAAACACAGCAAAAAGCCGTATACTCCCCGTTTACAGTGACGAGTTCGCACAGGATTCGCACCTGTTTCCCTTTTACCTCCTGACCCCGCGATAGCGGACAGAAGCACCGGACTACTTATTAAATTTTGTGATATCACATTTTTATTATATCACTTTTTATGTTTGATTTCAAGCTTTTCTGAAAATTTAGACATTTCATACAATATGCACAAATAAATTGTTATTTTTTTGCCATATATAACAAAGCGTTGCATATTGATGCTGCCACATTGCTACCGCCCTTGCGACCTTTTGCGACGATATACGGCACTCCGCTTTTCATTATTAATTCTTTTGACTGAATAACATTCACAAATCCCACAGGCACACCTATGACAATTTCAGGAATAAATGTTTTATTTTTAATATGTTCACACAGTCGCAAAAGTGCTGTGGGAGCATTCCCGACGGCATATATTACAGGTTTTTTCAGTTCAGATGCCTTGTCAACAGATGCCGTTGCACGCGTTATTCCGCACAATTTTGCACGTTCCGCCACGTCCTCGTCCGCCATGAAACAAATAACTTCACAGCCGAGTTCCGCAAGGGCTTTTTTATTTATTCCGGATTTTGCCATGTTCGTATCAGTGACGATTATCGCACCTTTTTTCAGGATTTCGATTGCATGAAAGACGACATTTGCCGAAAAACGCATATTTTCATAGTAATCAAAATCAGCGGTGGTATGAATAACTCTCATGACTACCGGCTTTATTTCGTCAGGAATTTTCCGCTCACCAAGTTCATTTTCAATCAGTTCAAAACTTCTTTTTTCTATCTTGTCAGGCAATATATATTCTAATTCCATTATTTTATACCTCTATCTATTATTTTATATAATATATTCATATTTATATTATTTCTTATGCCGTCCGCTAAAATGTCAAACTGCTTTTCCTTGTACGTTTTGCGATCAGTGCAGTCACCGGAATATGTCATATTTTTTTCGGCGTAAAGTCTTTTAACTATTCTTTCAGCCACTTCACCGTCAAAAATTCCATGAACATAGCACCCGTAGACGTTTCCTTTCTGCGTACCACCGACAGATGTCAAAATTTTTCCATGATTTCCGGTCACGCCCATATGGATTTCATATCCTTCAAAATCCGCACCGGTGAGACAGTTAAAAAATCCCTCTGTTTCAAGGAATTTTCCGTTTACTTGCGACTGAATTTTTTCCTCCGTAAAAATAGTCTCACAATCCAGCAAACCCATGCCGTCAATATTGCCGCCATTTTCAACGCCAGATGGGTCAGAAATTTTTTTCCCTAAAATCTGATAGCCACCGCACACTCCAAAAACCGGATTGCCCTTATTTACGCACTTTTTAATCATGGTTTCCATTCCGCTTTCCCTCAGCCATTTCATGTCGGAAATAGTGCTTTTCGTGCCGGAAATTATGATAAAATCAACGTTTTCTAGTTCTTGATACCTTGAAACATACCGGACACTCACGCCATCAAACTGTGAAAAAACGTCAAAATCCGTAAAATTGGACATTTTCGGAAGTTTGACAACCGCAATATTTATAATTCCAGTAATCTTGTTTTCAAGCCTTTCAGCAAGACTGTCTTCGTCCTCAATATCGCACGGAATATACGGAATTACGCCTAAGACGGCTTTATTCGTACGCTGTCGGAGAATTTCAATTCCGCTGTTAAAAAGCGTTTTGTCACCTCTGAATTTATTCACGACAAGACCTTTAATCATACTAAGTTCATCTGATTCGAGGAGATTAAGAGTGCCAACAAGCTGTGCAAAAATTCCGCCCCTGTCAACATCACCGACGAGAATAACCGGTGATTCCGCCATTTTTGCCATGCCCATATTTACAATATCGTCCTGTTTCAAATTCAGCTCCACAGGGCTTCCAGCCCCCTCAATCACCAGTATATCGTGATTTTCGGCGAGTTCACGGTAAGACCTCATTATATCAGGAATAAACTCTTTTTTGCTACGGAAATACTCACGGGCGGTCATGTTACCGATTGGTCTTCCGTTGACGATGACTTGAGAGCCGGTGTCGGTGGTGGGCTTCAGGAGAATCGGATTCATGAGAGCGGACGGCTGAATACCGGCGCACTCCGCCTGCACCGCCTGTGCCCGACCCATTTCCAGACCCTCAGCGGTGATATACGAATTTAAAGCCATATTCTGCGATTTGAACGGTGCACACGAATAGCCGTCCTGTCGGAAAATCCGGCATAATCCTGCGGAAAAAAAGCTTTTTCCGGCATTCGACATTGTCCCCTGAATCATTATCGGTTTAGCCATTTAAAATCCTCCTTAAAGCCGAAATTAGCGTAATATTTTCGTCATGAGTCCTCACAGCAATACGGAAAAAATTTTTACCAATACCATAATTTTCACAGTTTCTGATAAGAATTTTTTGTTTTTTCAGCAATTC
>CAMWQI010000064.1 GCA_947176345.1 uncultured Ruminococcus sp. | reverse complement strand
CTAATGTAGTGTTATTTGTATGAACAAAAGAAAGTTGAGTACAATAATATCCTACATATTCTTCTATATATTTTTGTATCCCATTAATATCCTGATGTTCTGCAAGCTTTTGCAATACTGTCATATTGTTTTTTATATCATGCCGTTGCTTTTTGACAGATTCATCTTGCTGTTGTAATGCAGTAATATATTGTGTCTGATATTGCAATTTGGTATGCAAAAGTTCATTCTCCATTTTGGTGTAATATTGTTGATTAAGTATAGTAATAATTTTAATTGCAATTATATTAATCATAACAATAGAAAGGTCAGCGAATAAAAGAAGTATATTTATATCAGTTGTTAGATTGACTTTTAATTTAGCAAGCTGAATCAGAACAATAACAGCGGTTGATAATACAAATATGCTCAGGAGTAGAATCCATTCTGTTTTTCTGAGATGAACATCTCTATTTCTGAATATATGTAAAAGAAGCTGGAATAAATAGAAATCTGTCATTTGTACCAAGATTACAGTTAAAAATCTGATTAAACCAGATTCAGAATAAACCTGAACCAAAGAAGATTTTGTTGTAGTTGTTACAATTCCTGTGATTACTGTCGAAACAAGTATCAGGCACGCTACAGAAAATGCCGCAGTAAACATTTTCTGTAGTACAGAACCATGAAAAAATATGAGTGAATAGATAAAAACTATAATAAAATATATTAACAATAAATATCCTTCATAATCCATAAAACTGTTCAAAATAGTCGAAGTAGTAGCATACGTTAGACTTCCAATAAACCAAATTCTGCATTCTTTTTTTATGTGGATATTTCCTCCAAGGAATGTAAAGACGAAGTGCATAACAATGGCTGCCTCAAAAAGATTAACAATCAGTTCAAATATATTCCAGAGCATATCTTTCATAGCATATTCCTCATTTGTTGTTGGTACTGCTCTATGACATTATTCATATAAGTTTTACTGATATTCAAGTTTTCACCTGAATGCAATCTTAAAAAATAATTAGTTGTACTGATACGCTCAACAGCATTTAAATTTACAATATACTGTCGATGAATCTTAGAGAATCCATAAGGTTTAAGATTTTGTTCTGCGTCGGTGATTTTTTGTCGTATCCGCAGAACTTCACCACTTATAAGATGATATTCTGTATAGTGCAGACTACTTTTCAGGTATTCTATTTCCTGATAAGAAACACGACGATTTTCTCCGACACCTAAATATAATGTAATGGATTTATGTTCACGATAGTATTTAATTAACTTTCTGGTAACTGTAATAAGTTCATTTGTATCATTTTGGATTTTACTTTTTCTTACGAACTGGAAAGGTCTGTAATCCAAACTGTTGTATACCAGTGAATCTTGTGAAGTTACAAAAATCATAAGTGTTTTCGGCGTATAACTATTGACTGCTTTTGCAATATCAAACCCACTGAGTCCTCTCATATAGATATCCAAAAATAAAATATCATAGGGTTGTTTCAGATGATTTTCCCAAAGTTCTTTGCCGGAAGAAAATGATTGTATACTGCAATCAAAATTTTCATGTAAAAAAGTTTTTTCTATACTGGATTTCATCATTGAAAGTATAATGATTTCATCATCACAGATTGCTGCTCTGAGCATTTAACCGCCTCCT
Source organism: uncultured Ruminococcus sp. (assembly GCA_947176345.1). GTDB lineage: Bacteria > Bacillota > Clostridia > Oscillospirales > Ruminococcaceae > Ruminococcus. The sequence goes on along the minus strand of CAMWQI010000064.1, from coordinate 10,140 downwards.
TTTTCTTAATTATAACAAATTATTACATTTTTTGCAAGAGTATATTTTCATGCCAAAGTTCCGTGAATTCGTGCCATAACTATTGACTTCTATATTTTGTCAATATATAATATAAGATGTAAATTAGTAATGGTTTCCTTATTAAAAACAGGAAAGGAATAGATGATTTGTCATTTTGGACGTTATCAGTTTGATTATGTACAATATAATAGCATGGTGGATAGTAAAAAAATTAGAAAATGTAAATTCCGAATTGGATAAAAAGGAATCTCAGGAAATTTGTGCCTATGGAATTGAGATTATACTTTCAACAATAGTGAATTATATTCTGTTGTTAATAATAGGAATAATGTTTCAAAGCATTATTTCTGCCATAATTTTTGGTGTAGTGTTTACTACCATTCGGCACTATATTGGTGGTTATCATTGTACAACTTACCTGCGTTGTAACCTAACATTTTGTGGTATATTTATCTCTGTGCTTCTATTAGGGAAAATATTATTAAATCATATAAATATTAGTACATTTATTCTAATTCTTTTATGGACTGGATTAGGAGTTTGGTATTTAGGACCTGTGGAGAATAAATACAAGCTAGTTACTAAGAAACAATTACATCATTGTCATATGATTGCAAAGTGCATTTATATAGTGGATGGTGCAATTTCTATAATTTTTTATCTTTGGAAACCGTATTATGGTATTATTACAGTACTGACACTTTTGTCGGTAGTTGTACTTTTGCCGATTGGTACTATAGCTGAAAGGAGGTATAAGTAATGAATCTGAAAAAGAAAATAGCTCAGAAGATAACAGCATTCGCAATGAAAGCTGCTCATAAAGCTGCCGGACAGGTATCTACAGCTGGAACATATCAGCCAAAGGAACCAGCTTGTTTAAAACAGATTAAAGAGTAAAATTTTGTTTCCATCACAAGTGATAAAACTTGTGATGGAAATACATAATTTTATATCCAAGCATATTATTGAGTTATAATTCATAAAATTCCAAGTTGAATATAACAATAAATTAGTACAGTATGTTCAAAAGTAGTAATAAGAACTATAGTTTAAACAAGATTCGAAAAATGAGGCGAGAAAATGGCAGACTTTGAGATGTATAACTATTGGAAAAGAAAATACGAAGAGGCATACATGGCTAAACATAATGCTAATAATCGTATCATTGATATACATAATAGAAGATATCAAATCATTAGTGAAATAAATACTCTTCAGGCAGAGCAACATAATTATATGGAATCTCAGGAAGGAATTACAAAAGCAACTTCAAATAATAGTGATATTGATATATGCATTTGTGATACTGTGGCAAAGCTTGAAATTGCAACAGATGGCTTTTTAGCAATCGGCGAAACAAGTGAATCAAAACCACAAAATCTCACCTCTGTTTTTTCAGAACGTGATTCTGCACAAAAGCAAAAAATAACACAAATGTTCGAAGGACTTAAAACTGTAAATTCAAGTGTTGCAGATAAAATTTCTGAGTTGTCCACACAGATTAAACAATTACAGTCAGAGGCTGATGATGGACAAGCTGAAGAACGCCGTTTACTTTATTATATGGATGAACAGGATGATTTGATGAATACAGCAGAAGTAGAGATGGCATACTACAGCTGATTTTTAAGGAGAAAATATGTCAACAATAACATTATATAAAGACAAGGTTAACGGTGTAGGAAGTCTTCTTGATGACATTATCAAATCGTCAAATAATCTTAATGTACAGCTCGGAACGCTGAAAAATACCATTCAGGGTGTCAACAGCAGTACCTGCGATTTACAGTCAACAGTAGATTCCATCAGTTCCTCTTCTAAAAGTGAAGATGAAAAAGTTGAGGATTTGAAAAAACTCAACAGCAAGCTGACAGAATTTATTGAATTGACCGATAAGCGAGATGAGGCTGCCCGTGACACAATCAATCAAGTGAAAGAAGACTTCTATTCAAAATATTCTTATCTTAAGCCGGAGTGCGAAAAATCTGTGCTTGAACATATTGCTGATGGTGTAAAAAAAGCGGTTGAATGGTGTAAAGAACACTGGAAAGAAATTTTACTTGTACTGGAAGTAATTGCCGCAGTTATATGTTTGTTGATTCCTGGATTAGAGGGAATTGGCATTGCAATATTAGAACATATGCTTAAGGGAATGCTCATCGGCTTGGTGAGTGGTCTTGTAATAGGTGGAGTTGCAGGATATGCTCAGAATGGTGTTGATGGAATTTTACCTGGTATGCTGAATGGTGCAGTAGATGGTGCTCTTATGGGTGGAATTTTTGGCGGACTCAGTGGTCTTGGTTCTGGACTTGGAGTGCTCAAAGGATGTAGCGATGTCATGAAAGGTATTAGTACTGTTTCTAAGACATTGAGTTTAGGAATGGCAGGCTTTGATTTGACTGCACTGGCAAATAATTTCCAGAACAGATTGTATCAGGATACGGGAATTTTCTTGGGATTAGTTAATCCGGCAATCGGAAATAAAATATCTGAATGGAATGCAAAGGCACATTCAAGTAATGTTTATAACTTTATTCAATTAGGTGTATCTGCTACAGCAGTTTTTTCTTCAAGCTATGTAAAATCAGCAGCCTGCTTTGTAGCTGGAACATTAGTAGCAACAGTAAATGGTTTAGTTGCTATCGAAACAATAAAAGCTGGAGATTATGTACTCTCAACTGAGCCTAATACAATGCAGACAGGATATAAGCCTGTTCTTGAAACGTATATTCGAAAAGTTGAAAGTCTTGTCCATCTGACAATTAATAGAGAAAAAATTATTACAACATTTGACCATCCATTTTACGTTCGTGAAAAAGGCTTTGTTATTGCCTCTGAACTATGGATTGGTGCGAAACTTGTTAATAATAATGACGATATTTTTCTTGTTGAAGAAATTTACAGAGAAATTCTTAAAAATGAAACAAGAAACGTCTATAACTTTCAGGTTGAGGAGTTACATACATATCATGTTGGAAATAATATGATTCTGGTTCATAATGCAGATTATAAAGATGCAAATATAAAAGATTTTGAAATAAAGGACAAACATCTATCAGAAAGCACAGGAAAACGATGGAGAAAATTTAATGTTTCAACTCCGGAAGAAGCAAATAAAATTGTTCAAGATGCAATTAACAACGGTAAAATGTATTCAATAAGTGATAATGGAATTGGTGCTGAAGGGCAAAACTCATATTCAGTTTTACTTGATGCAGGAAAAGTTATAGGAACTAAAGGAGAGACATTTATTAAATTAGTATATGATGATTTAAATAATGTATGGACAACATATCCAGTTCCAAAACCGTGAGGAGATTTTTATGAAGCAGATTTTTAATAATATAATGAAAAAATATACTTTATCTCAGATAAACAAAATAAAAGATTTTCTAATTTCAGAAATAGATGATAGTAATTTGGAAGAAGTGATTGACTTTTTAAATTCGGATGATGAAACTAAATTAACAAAATTTAGTGATTATTTATATGATGGTAAAGAATATGATGGTATTTGTTTGGATGGTAATCAGTATTTGATTTCTAATAACAAAGATGATATAGTTATTATTGATCTTATCGGGAAAATATATGGACTAAGCGAGAATACAGAAATTCATTTTAAGCTATCAGATTTTGTTTTTCTGATCCAAAATAAAAAAAATTTTTTGAATTATTAACTACTTAAAGTTAAGGCATTTATTGAAAGAACTCTATATTTTTTTATTTATATTTTAGATAAATATAAGATTGAAAAAACATATAAAAAGATGTATTGAAGAAATATAAAAGTGAGGTGTACCTATGTCAACGATAATACTATATAAAGATAAAGTTAATGGCGTAGGAAGCCTTCTTGATGATATTATTAAATCATCAAACAATCTGAATGCTCAGCTAGGTACTATTAAAAATACCATTCAGGGTGTCAACAGCAGTACCTGCGATTTACAGTCAACAGTAGATTCCATCAGTTCCTCTTCTAAAAGTGAAGATGAAAAAGTTGAGGATTTGAAAAAACTCAACAGCAGGCTGACAGAATTTATTGAAATGACTGACAAGCGTGATGAAGCTGCCTGTGACGCAATCAATCAAGCGAAAGAAGATTTTTACTCAAAATATTCTTATCTTAAGCCTGAATGCGAAAAATCTGTGCTTGAACATATTGCTGATGATTTAAAATCCGTAGCTGAATGGTGTAAAGAACACTGGAAACTGATAGCAACAATTGTTATCGTAGCTGTAGCAATTGTGTTACTATGTACTGGCGTTGGTTCTGGTCTGGGGGCAACATTAATTGCTGGCGCCTGTTGGGGAGCGATTACTGGTGCTGTTATTGGTGGAGTATCCGGTGGGCTTGATAGTATGGCTAATGGCGGTTCTTTCCTCGATGGATTTGAAGATGGTGCTTTTTCAGGAGCTGTTGGCGGAGCCATTGGTGGTGCTGCTTTTGCCGGACTTGGACAATTGGGTGCGGTTTTAGGTAAGGGTATCAAGTGTATGTCAACGCTTGGAAAGTTTGTAAAGGGTACTGCTGCTGTAACTAAGGTTATGAGTACAGCTATGGGTGGCTTTGATACAATTGCACTTCTTGATAAAGCGTTTGGAAGTGGAGATATTGCTTCTCTTAATGCGAAACTTCATGAGAACAAGGCTTACAATTATTTCCAGACCGGTGTTTCTGCAGCTGCTGTACTTACCAATGGAATGACAAGCACGATGAAGTGTTTTGTAGCAGATACATTAGTAGCTACAATAAATGGTTTGGTGGCAATTGAAAACATAAAAGCTGGTAATTATGTTCTTTCTGCAAATCCAGACACTATGGATGTTGCTTATAAACCTGTTCTTGAAACTTATGTCAGAGAAACTGACAAACTTGTTCACCTGACAATTAATGGAGAAGAAATTATCACAACTTTTGACCATCCATTCTATGTAAAAAATAAAGGTTTTGTGAGTGCCTCCATGCTTTGGATTGGTGCGGAACTTGTGAATAATAATGGTGATGTTCTTCTTATTGAAAAAATTTACAGGGAATTTCTTAAAAATCAAACAATTACAGTTTATAATTTTAAGGTAGCCGAGTATCATACTTACTTTGTTGGCAATTTGGGAGTGTTAGTACATAATGCGGAATATACCCCAATGGGTTATAATAGTGCAGGTTCCAAGAGTGTACGTGAAGTTAATTCAGTTGATATGTATGAAAATGCACATTCTATGCCTGTGGAAGGTAAACCTAATTCTGTAGCGCAAAATTATTGTGATGGTAATTTAACTACTGAGAGATATTTTGGAAACAACGGAAAACCATATCTAGATATTGACTATACAAATCACGGTAATTCAAAAATGCATCCAAATGTTCCACATGAACATAGCATCTCGTTTATTGACAATATATTTAAGCGTGAAAAAACAGGAAGGGCGATAAATCAATGAATAAAAAAGAGTTAATAGAATTAATTGAATCAGGAAGAGAAATTGAATTCTCATATAACAATAAACGTTTTTCGATAACTTATGGAACAATAAACGGCAAAGAAGTAATATCATTTTGTGAGTATAATAAAGATTCAACAGAGGTTGAGTGCGTTGAAGAACTTCTTTCAGTAGAAAGATATGGGATAACGCTTGAAGAAATGATTGGTTCTATTACAGAAGAACACATATGGGTATTTTAAAAGATAACTATAGTTATAAACCCAAATATACTTGAAATTGAAAATTGTTCTTGAAACTTATGTCAGAGAAACCGACAAACTTGTTCATCTGACAATTAATGGAGAAGAAATTATCACAACTTTTGACCATCCGTTTTATGTTAATGGAAAAGGCTTTATTAACGCTTCTATGCTTTGGATTGGTGCGGAACTGATAAATAATAATGGTGATACTCTTCTTGTTGAAAAAATTTACAGGGAATTTCTTGACAATGAAACAGAAAAAGTCTATAATTTCAAGGTAGATGAATATCATACATATTTTGTGGGCAATGAGTTTATTCTTGTTCATAATGCGGATTATGAAATTGAATTATCAAGAAGTAAGTATCCGGAATCAGCCAAACATATAGAAGATGCCATTAAAAACGGACAACCTGAAGAATTGACTTTGGATAGAACGCTTGCAAAATCAAACCGAAAAGCAAGCTTAAAGGGAGTTCCAACAAAATCAGGATTTGACCGTGATGAATATCCTTTTGCGATGACAAGAGAAGGTGGAAAAGGTGCAGATATACAGTACATAATTCCCTCTGATAATCGTGGTTCAGGTTCATATTTGCGATGGCAATTAGAAAATATACCTGATGGAAAAACCTTTAAAATAAAAATTGTTAAATAAGGAGTTGATTCATTATGAATTATGATTTATGGAATGAAATTAATCAAATAATTGATAATTCTTTATTTAGTGTTGATTTAATTCATGGCAATGAAGAAAAAGGAAAATTAATTATAGATAAACTTGAATTAAATGAAAATACATTTTTTGCTAATGTAATACTAAAAATAGCTGGAATAAAAATAGATAATTGTATTCGCATTCTTGGACAAGGAAATAATCAAATAGTTAGTATACAAGAGATAAATGCTTTTGAACTTGGTATGCCTAATAAAATAAAAGGTATGTTGATTGTTGCACATGATATTTTTGGTGGATTTTTTGCAATGAATATAGGGGCAATGAATGAACAGTTAGGAATTATATTTTATTTTGCTCCTGATACACTAAATTGGGAATCTTTAGATATGAATTATTCTCAATTTTTTCAATGGTGTATGCTTGGTAATGTGGATGAATTTTATGAATCATTAAGATGGAATGGTTGGAAAGAAATAGCTCAAGTTGTTGATTTCAATAATGGGATTTTATTTTATCCATTTTTATGGTCTAAAGAGTTTGACATTAATACTGTATCAAAAAAAATTGTTCCTTTTGATGAATTATTTAATATTAATATGGATTATCGAAAAAAATTTCTTAATTAATAGAGGAAGGTGAATAATAATGAATGAGATTGATTTGCAAATAGTTATTTCTGATTCTCGTCTTGCCTTCATCCAAGGCAGATATGATGAATCTTTGAAACTTGCAGAGCAGGCACTTGAACTTGATGAAAAAAGTGCTGATGCTCACCAGTGTGTTGCAAATGCATATATGTCACAGGCAGATTATCAATCTGCGATTGAGCATTATCAGAAAGCTGTTGAATATGATGCAGAAAGCGGCGACAGATATTTTAATCTGGGTTATGCTTTTGCATCCGACAACAAATCCGCTGATGCATTGGCAATGTTTGCAAAAGCCGATGAAAAAGGTTGTTCGCCGAATGTAACAGGACAGCTTTATAAAATCATGGCAATGCTCTGTTTCGATATGCATAAATATGAGGATGCCATTTTGAACTTTATCAAATCAGAACAGATTATCGGTATTGATATGGATATTTTACAGCGTAAGTCTTTAGGTTATAGCATGAGCGGAGATACATCGTCTGCTATTGAAGTTGCAAACCAGATGAAACTTCTTGCTCCGACTGATTATCTGGGATATAGGATTGCTTTCAATATACTTTTGCAAGAAGAACGTCTGGAAGAAGCAGAAAAGGAACTGGACAGAGCTGAGCGTTTTGCAAAGCCTAAATCAGAATTGTTCTTTGACTGGCTTACATACAGAATGGCACAGTTTAAGATTGATGGTGATAATATACACCTTGAAGATGCTCTTCAGAAAATTAATCAGGGTTTGTGTGTGCTGAAACCTGAAGTGAAAGAAGTAATAGATAGTTACATCAATGCAGCAGAAATATATGTTCAGCTTGAAAATTCAGAAATGGCATTAAATTGTTTGAATGCAGCAAGAAATCCGATTCAATCATATAACAGCAGATTCAGCATTTTGGAGGTTGAAGAAAAAGAAAAACACGCTGTCAGACCACCAAGTCCTCGTGAGATAGACCAGCGTATACAGCAAATCAAGCGACAATATGGGGCAAGACAGTTAGAAGCAAAAGCAAGAGAAAATGAGCGAAATGCTCGTAGGAATGCACCTAATAATGCAAATATGACTCCCGTTTCTGAAATACAGCCTGATGATATAGTGTTCAGAATTGATGAAAGTGCAGATATTTCATATACACAGGAAAATACAGACCAGATTAATCGCTTGTATGTTGCTGCATATACATTGAAAAATGATATTCCACATATCAAGACTTATGCGGCGAAACTTGCTAATAGTCCTGACTTACATAGTAAATATATTGGCAGATATAGTCTTGCTAAGGCTTTACATGATGAAAAAAATGCAAATTACAGAGAAGAATATAATAATTTGTTAAAATTTCTCAGAAATGCTATGATAAAAGACCCATCAGATTTATTTGCATTGAATTTCCGCATACAGTGTCACATTGACCTTGGTGAGTATGATGAAGCTGAAAAACTATGCAGATTATTATCGGATGATTTGAAAAAACCACTTATGAAGCAGGTTGAAAAAGCAAAAAGTGGGAGGGATAACTAATGGGAGCATGGCTGTCTAAAGACTTGGTTGTTGATGAAGAAAAGTTCAATCAGGCAGCAGAAGATATGCGAACACTAAAACAGCGCACAGAAAATTTAAGACAGAAGCTTGATACGATGTATGACGAATTAATTAAAGCAATGGATACATCGGCAGGCAAAGAGCTTCAGATTGAAGCAAAAAATGTGTTATTGAAACCGGTTGAAAATATGGCTTTAGTAGTTGAACATATATCTAATACCTTGGATATGATTATAGGTTCTGGGTACTACAAAGATGTTTTTACGGGTTTTGAAGAATTAAGTCATTTATTTTAATTTAAGTTTTAGGAGGTAATTTTTTATGGCTGGTATGGGTTCTACAGGAACAATTAACATGACACAGCAGATGATGACTGATGCTATGCAGGCAATCAGTGATTATCTGGAAGAAATCGGAAGAATTAACACTGAACTTCAGGGAGAGGTTGATGGTCTTATTCCGGCGAGCTTTTCAGGAAATGCAGCAAATGGATTCAAAGCATTCTACGACAGCAGTATTGTACCTGTTGTTACTACATCGCTGAACAAGATGATGGAAAATCTCAGTAGCATCTGTGAACAGGTTAAGGTAAACATTCCTGGCGATGAGCAGGGTGTTGATGATCAGTTAGGTGATGGAAATAAGAATGCAGGCGGTGCAACAGCAGCACCAACTACAACATGATAAGGAGGAAGTTTTTATGGATTGCAAAATTGTAAACAGTGCTCTTGCAAGTTCAGTAGAGAAAATCAATGGCATTGCAGGGAAATACGCACAGGCAGGTGCAAATTTTGAAACAGCATTTAAGAATGCCATTTCCACTATGGAAGGTGATACAAAAGATGCATTGATGGAGCTTTTTGACAAGAAGTATAAGGAGTTTGTTAATACACAGATTTCTGATATGATTACAGGATTAGCTACGCTCCTTAACTCTAACCGTGAAAATTTTGAACAGGTTGATGAGCAGATTGCTCAGAGTATCAGAGATGGTGCAAACGGCTAAAAATACAGCTATATTTTTCAAGGCAGAATAAATTTAAAAGCAACTTTGTTTTAGTGACAGTAAAGAGGACATAATAACAAAGTTGCTTTATTTTTGAAAGGTGATTTTATGAGTTTTAAAATACTAAGTGAGCAAGAACTTGCTTTTCTTAATGAAAATGAGAAAAAAGCGTATATGGAATATTATAATGAACATCTGGAACGTGAAAAGTTTGTTGCAAGATTGGAAAAATTGGAAAATGTTAATATGCCATATGTTAAGCCAAAAAAAGCTGTGCTTAATATTCCTGAAATTTCCAGAAACAGCTCTGTTAAAAAGATAAAATTCATACAATCACCTGTCATAAAAAGAGTAAAAGTTAAAATGACTGATAAAACACATAAAAAAGTAACTATTTCTAAACATGATGTATCAGTGTCAGAAGTTACAATTCCAAAGGAGCTGATTGCGGAGGTAAACATTTCTAAGCGTGATGTATCAGTAACAGGAGTTGCAGTTCCAAAAAAGTCGGCTACAGAAGTGACTATTCCTAAACATGATGTATCAGTAACAGGAGTTGC
>CAMWQI010000063.1 GCA_947176345.1 uncultured Ruminococcus sp. | reverse complement strand
ACTCTTGCTTTTATTCGTATTATTTTAAAAAGATACTGAACAGGCTCTAAGACAAGAAGGCGGTCAGGCGGTTGAAATTGTAATGCCAATTTTGAAATACGAAGACATCGAGGATTTACAGGAGGTGGTCAGACAACTTAGACACAACGGTGCAAAAGCAAACGAGACCTGCGGAATACACATTCATATCGGGGCAGAAAAGCACACGGCGAAAACGCTCGCAAACCTTGTAAACATCATGACAAGCAAGCAGAATTTAATTTACAAGGCGTTGAAAATAAAGTCTGAAAGAGAATATTACTGCAAAAAACTTGAACCGGAACTTTCCGAAAAAATCAAAGAAAATAAGCCTGATTCACTTGAAAAAATGGCAGATATATGGTATGATGGTTACAGCGGAGACCGCACGGCACATTACAACAGCAGTCGTTACCATTGTTTAAATTTACATAGCGTTTTCACCAAAGGAACGGTTGAATTTAGGCTTTTCAACAGCACGACACACGCCGGAAAAATCAAAGCATACATACAATTTTGCCTCGCATTCAATCATCAGGCACTCACACAAAAATCCGCATCAGCACGGACGACCGAAACAACAAATCCGAAATACACTTTTAGAACATGGCTTTTAAGGATCGGACTTATAGGCGATGAATTTAAAACAGCAAGGTTGCATTTGCTTGCAAACCTTGACGGAAATACAGCATGGAGAAACGGTTGAGAGGGCGAAAAGCCCTCTCCGAAAGGAGTAAAAAATGAAATTATACATTGCTTACGGAAGCAACACGAATCACAAATTTATGGTATCAAGGTGTCCCGATGCAGAATTTATCACAAAAACAACGATAAAAAATTACCGCCTTGAATTTCACGGAAGGGAGAATAATTCCTACCTCACAATCATACAGGACGAAAATTCCGAAATTGAAACGGCGGTCTGGGCGATAAGTGAAACCGACGAGTCAGCACTTGATAATTACGAGGGTTTTCCCACACTTTACCGCAAAGAAATGTTTGAAATCACAATAAACGGAATGCCGAAACAGGCACTTGTCTACATTATGAACGACGGTGCGAAAAAGGCACTGCCAAGTGAACCGTATTTCAACTGCGTTCTTGACGGATATGTTGACTGTGGAATAGATACAGAACAGCTTTTTAATGCTATGTTCGATGCTAAACAGTTATAATATAACAAATTTATGACAAACCGCCGTATTTGGTATATAATACAGTAGTATAAAGTTATATTATATATAAAGGCGGTTATAACATGATAAAAATACACCTGTCCAGAATACTGGGCGAAAAAAGAATGAGTCAGGCGGAACTTGCCCGTCAGACCGGAATAAGACCCTCAACGATAAGTGACATCTACAACGAAATGACCGAACGTCTGAATATTGAGTATCTCGACCGAATCTGTGAATATCTTGATTGCAGTATCACGGATTTGATTGAGTACATCCCGAACAAGCAGAAAAAGACTGGAAAGTTTCTTATAAAAGAAGCCCACGGAAACCGTAAAAAATAATTCCTCAAACAATATTAAAACGCTCCTTAATTACTATTTAAATGGTCTTTAAGGGGCGTTTTTCTATATTTAAATTTAAATATACTTTTTGCAATTTTTACATTCCGTAAAATTTTTAGGCTGATTTTTTGTATTTTGCGTGTCAAGCTACACCTGCACGGGATAAAGGAGAAAAAATGCTTGTCGAACTCATCAAGAAGGAGTTGTAGTCATAATGACACACGAAGAAATCAGCGAAATGATGCTTGAAATGGGACTGCCGTCTGCTTATGAACACTTTTCTGAAAATGAAAATCCTTCATTGCCGTTTCTTATCTGGTGGCTTGACGGTGAAAATACTTTCAGTGCCGACAACTATATGTATTACAGTTCACTGCAACTGAATATTTCGCTGTATACCGACGAAAAATCTCTTGAAACAGAGGCGGAAATTGAAAGAATTCTGAAGCATCATCATATTTTTTACAATAAATCTGAAGACTGGATTGAGAGTGAAAAACTCTATGAAATCCTGTACGAAATGGAGGTATAGCTTATGGCTAATATGGAAAAAAACAAGGTTAAATTCGGCTTGAACAAGGTTCACTATGCAAAAGTTATGTCTTTTGATGACGAAGGCACACCGACTTACGCAACGCCGGTACGTATTCCTGGTGCTGTTTCGCTGTCAATCGACGCAAATGGTGAAGCTGAAAATTTCTATGCTGATAATGGTGTGTATTACGTCATCAACAACAACTCCGGCTATGAAGGTGACCTTGAAATTGCACTTGTAACGCTTGAATTTGCAACGGAAATTCTCGGTGAAATCCTTGATAACAAGGGTGTACTCGTTGAGACAAATACCGCTGAATTACAGCAGTTTGCACTTCTCTTTGAGTTCGACGGCGACAAGAACCACATCAGACACGTTCTCTACTGCTGTTCCGCATCACGTCCGGCGACTGAGTCAAGCACCACAGAAGACAGCAAGGAAGTCAAGACCGAAACACTCTCACTTACCGCAACTGCCCTCAACAACGGTCTTGTCAAGGCACGTTCGTGCGAACAGACCGACAAGGCAACCTATGATTCTTGGTACAACAAGGTTTATATGCCTGATTTCACAGTAACACAGGCAAAGTCGACCGCAAAGGCATCATAATGAGGTGATTTTATGGGACTAAAAAGAAACATTGTCGTTGACGGCATGGAAGTACCGTTCAAGGCGAGTGCAACCGTGCCACGTCTTTACAGAATGAAATTCGGACGTGACATCTTCAAGGATTTTTCAGCATTGCAGAAGTCAGTAAAACCCGAAAATGAAAAAAGTTCGGAAATCGAAATTGAGAGCCTTGAGACGTTCGAAAATATCGCATACATTATGGCACGTCATGCCGACCCTGAAAATGTTCCGGACAATCCTGATGACTGGCTTGAACAGTTCAATACTTTTTCGATTTACGAAATTTTACCTCAGTTACTTGATTTATGGGGAATGAACAACGAAACTCAGTCGGTTGCTAAAAAAAACATAGACCACTTGACCGCCCGATGACAACACCGTTGTTTCTGCTCCGATGTGTTCAGCTGGGGTTGAGTCTGTCAGAACTCGACCTCCTGACCATCGGACTTGTGAATGATATGTTCATTTTTTAATCTTGACTTTTTAAATGACCTATATTATAATATAGCATATGAAGTGCAACCCTTGTTGGTGCGACTCCAACTTTCACCTCATTATTTATTTCTAATTTTTTTCTTATATTATTTTCTGGGGTTGCTGGATATACTATTTCATTAATAGTACCAGACCTTTCAAAGATAAAGAATAATGTAGGAGTGATGATAATGAAATTAGGTTTATTAATTGTTTCCCTGATTGGAGCAGGTGCGGTGAATCCCAGAAGGGCGGGCTTGTAATACTGTTCCAATCAAAAAACAATAACTCTTAAAGCAGTCCATTAGGACTGCTTTTTTCATGCTTTAATGAGGGGTGAAAATATGGCAACCCGAATAAGAGGTATAACCGTTGAGATAAACGGGGATACCACAAAACTTTCAAAGGCTCTTGAGGGCGTTGACAAGAACATAAGAAACACACAGTCACGGCTGAAAGACGTTGAGAAACTCCTGAAACTCGACCCGACAAATACAGAACTTCTTTCACAGAAACAGCGGTTGCTCAGTGAGGCAATTGGCAACACAAAAGATCGTCTTGAATCCTTAAAGACTGCCAGTGAAAAAGCCGCTGAAACTAAAGACAGTTACGATGACTGGAAAGCTAAGTATGACCCGATTAAGAAAGAAATCGAAGAAACTACAGAAGAACTGAAAAAACTGAAAGAGCAGTCCAAAGATGCCGATGAACAGCTTTCAAATGGCAAAATATCTCAGGAATAATATGACAATTTGCAGAATAAAGTTAAGGAAACTTCCGACAAGCTGAAAGACTTAAAAAAATCGGCAGAAGATGTATCCGAAGAATTTGGGCACCCAGTATCTCAGGAGCAATACGATGCAATTCAGCGTGGGATTATTGAAACGGAACAGGAATTACAAAATCTTCAGCGTGAAGCGGAAAATTCAAGGGAATCTCTCGTTAAAATCGGAAAAGCCGGAGAAGGATTACAGAACATCGGCGGAAAAATCAGCGGTGCAGGTGAAGCGTTAATGCCTGTTACAGCGGCAGTAACAGGTTTAGGAGCGGCAGGAGCACTCAGTTTTGCAGAAGTCGATAAAACCATGCAGCTTGCCAATAAAACTATGGGAAACACGGTTGAAGAAGCCGAAGCCGTAAACGATGCAATGAAAGAAGCAGCCGCAAATTCAGTCTATGGAATGAGCGATGCCGCCAATGCTGTACTAAATTTTTCAAGAGCCGGTCTGGATGCGGAACAATCAATTTCTGCACTTACTCCAGCTATGAACCTTGCCGCAGGTGAGGGCGGTGACCTTGACACTGTTTCAGCAGGACTTGTTGCAACATTGAATAGTTTTCATGCAGAATTTGACGAGGCAGGCAAATATGCCGATGTATTTGCATCTGCCTGCAACAATTCCGCCCTTGATATAAACAGTCTGTCCGAGGCGATGTCCGTTGCTGCTCCAATCTTCTCTGCTGCCGGATATGATGTAAAAGATACGGCACTTGCAATGGGTTTAATGGGAAATGCAGGCATTGAGGCATCAGTTTCTGCCAATTCACTGAAAACAGGTATTTCAAGACTTGCCGGAGGGAATAAAAACGTTGTTGATGCTTTGTCAGCTTTAGGATTCGAAACAGGCAATCTTGCTGAACAAGAGGCAAAGCTACATAAAGCACAGGAAAGACTTGAAGAAACCAGTGCCAATTTGACTGCAAAACAGAAGCAATATAATGAGGTACTTGAAAAAAACGGCGAGGGAAGTGCAAAGACAGCGGAGGCTTATGCAAAACTGATAAAGGCAGAAAATGACTACGGAAACGCACAGACTACCGTCGATGCTCTAACTGAGGAGGCAGCAAATGGTACATCTGCATATGGTGAACTTATGGTTGATGAATATGGAAAGATGCGTCCTTTTGAAGAAGTGCTGAAAGACCTTCAGGGAGCTTTTTCGGGACTGTCGGAACAAGAACAGATTTCAGCAGCCACCGCACTTTTCGGAGTAAACCAAATGACACCATGGCTTGCATTGCTTAATACTTCAGAAGAAGACGTAAACGACCTCAGCACCGCATTGCACAACAGTGCAGGTACAACACAAGAAATGGCTGACACAATGATGAGCGGTTTTGGTGGTGGAATAGAGAAGTTGAAGTCTTCCATAGACGTTCTGATTTACTCCATCGGAGAATCACTTGCACCAATCTTACAGAAAGCCATTGACTTTATACAGGTACTGGTTGACAAATTCAATGCCCTAAGTCCTCACGCAAAGGAAACTATAACAAAAGTAGCTTTGATAGTAGCGGCAATAGCTCCTCTTCTTATTGTAATCGGGAAACTCACAACCGGAATCGGCGGAATTATGAAAATATTTTCAAAAATGCCGGCAATCATTACAAAAGTAAAAGGAGCTTTCACGGCAGTAAAAACGGCTATAATGGGAATTTCCGCACCTGTCGTGGCAATAGCTGCTGTAATTGCTGTGCTGATTGCGGCTTTTAAACATCTCTGGGAAACTAACGAAGATTTCCGAAATAATATGATTGCAATATGGGACGGAATAAAAGCCACTTTTGAACGTCTTACAAGCGGAATTACTGAACGTCTGAACTCTCTCGGATTTGATTTCAAGAGCTTCACGGACATCTTAAAATATGTATGGGACTGGTTCTGCAATTATCTTGCACCGATTTTTGAAAACACTTTCAAGTTTATAGGCGACATTCTGAGTGATGCAGTTGATGTAATACTGGAAATTATGGACTTTTGGATTGGTCTTTTTACTGGCGACTGGGAGCAGTGCTGGAATGGAATAAAAGAAGTTTTTATAGGTATCTGGGACGCTATAGTAAGCACTGTAGGCACTGCTTTTGAGCTTATTTTAAATATTTTTGATACAAATTTAGAAGAATTTCTGCCATACTGGACTTCCGGCTGGAATACTATAAAGGACTTTTTCTTTAATCTATGGACGGCTGTTTGTGAATTTTGGTCAGGTTTGTGGGAACAGATTCAGATTACAATGTATGGATTTTTTGACAATACTATAGCAGGCTGGAATTCTATTGGAGACTTCTTTGTTAACATATTCACATCTATACGGGACTTTTTTGTCAATACATGGAATGAATTTCAGGATAATTTCCAAATCGGCATGGATGCTATCTGTACAGGATTTACTAATGGCTGGACAGCTATTCAGAATTTCTTTATAGGCATTTTCACGACGATAAAAGACTTTTTTGTTAATACTTGGAATGATATAAAAGACATAGTTTCAAATACTATGACTACAACAAAAACAAATGTAACAAATATATGGAATAACATAAAATCGGCAATTTCAAGTACAATTTCGGGTATCAAAGACACAATTGTTTACG
The DNA here is from genome assembly GCA_947176345.1 of uncultured Ruminococcus sp. Classification (GTDB taxonomy): domain Bacteria; phylum Bacillota; class Clostridia; order Oscillospirales; family Ruminococcaceae; genus Ruminococcus. The sequence goes on along the minus strand of CAMWQI010000063.1, from coordinate 5,340 downwards.
GCTTTAATAACGCTGTTAATTTCGTGAAAAACCTCGCAAGTGAGGCTGGAAACTGGGGTTCAGATATTATCAAAGGTATTGTTGATGGCATCAAGTCCAAAATCGGTGATATAACCGATGCAGTCACTGGTGTAGCAGACAAAATCAGAAGTTTCCTGCACTTTTCTGTTCCCGACGAAGGACCATTGACAGACTTTGAATCATGGATGCCGGACTTCATGCATGGACTCGCCGACGGTATCACTACCCACGCCGAAGTTGTGGAAAATACGATTTCAGGCTTTGCAACCAATATCACCACAATTATTAAGTCAACTATTGAAACTGCACTTAACTCAATCCTGAATACTGTTGAAACATTCATGACACAGGTTTTCACGCATATTCAGACAATATGGAACGATTCAAAAGATACGATAAATACCGTCCTGAATGCTATCAGTAAAGGTGTAACTTTTGGTTGGAATACGATTGTCAGCACAATAAAAAAATCCCTTGACGCTATAAAAAATAATGTTTCAGCGGATTTCAATGCTGTAAAATCGACGATTTCGACCATAACAAATTCTGTACAGTCGTTCACTTCAAAGTCATGGAATAAAATGTCAGGAGATGTAAAAACCGTCCTGAACAGCATAAAATCAAACGTTTCAAGTGTGTGGAACTCCATGTCAGACTCCGTAAGAAATGCTATGAACGCTATTCAGAATACAGTCCTGAATGTGTGGTATAACGTCCATAATGGTGTATGGGACAGGATTTGGAAAATCCGTGATACTATTGCGGACGGTCTGCACTCTTCCGCAGACTGTATCCGAAATCTTGTAAATCAGGCTTGGCACTGGGGTTATGACCTTATGCAAAATCTCATCAATGGTATTAACTATCAGATGGGCAGTCTTGGGAACATAGTGTCCGACGTTGCAAATATGATATGGGAATACCTTCACTTTTCAGTACCTGAAAAAGGACCATTGACCGATTTTGAAAGTTGGATGTCCGATTTCATGCAGGGACTTGCAAAGGGTATTCAAAGCTCGCAGAAAGCCGTTGAAAAGGCGATTTCAGGCGTTGCAGGTGCAATGCAGTTAACGCTTGACAGTGGCTTGAACTTCGATTTAAACGGCATTACAGGGGCGTTTACGGGCAATTCAGGAACGGTTAATAATTACTATTCCACAGACAACAGTCGTACAGTCAATCAGACAAATAATTCACCGAAATCATTGTCAAGGCTTGAAATTTACCGGCAGACAAGAAACGCACTGGGGGTGTGACATTTGAAATTTGATTTGATTTTAGAAAACGGCAGAGGTCCGAGAGTAGGGTTTACAGGCAGTGCAAATGACTATATGGTTAAAAAAATTGAGGGTCTTTCCCCACCTGCCGGAACTGTCAGCACATCGACATACGCCGGTACAGACGGCAGTTATCTTAATAATGCATTCATTGAAAAAAGAAAATATTACAAAGTATCTCAAAAGTCAAGGATTTTTGAGTCGAATAATATAAAAATAAGAAAGGAGAGTAGTTGTATGTCCATAAAAAATTACAAATATAATGACACGTCCATGCTTGCGGAACATTTCAGCGTTTCAGAGTTTTGCTGTAAATGTGGCAGTACTCACAATACAATTATAAATACTGAACTGCTATTCAAAACTCTCAATTGCTCAGCGATAGTCATAAACTCCGGCTATCGCTGTCCGACACATAGCATTAATATCGGCGGTTCTGCAACAGACTTTCACACAAAAGGTTACGCCGCCGATATTTTGTGTTATGACCAGTTCGGAAAAATCATCTCATCAAAGAAAGTTTCTTGTGTAGCTCAGGGCGTTGGTTTCGGCGGTATAGCAAACATTGACAGTTCATACACTGCCACACACGTTGATGTCCGGAATTCAAACTTATGGAAGGGCGACGAGGTAGTGACTTCCGAATATTCTGTAACAGATGATTTTTATAGTTATTATGGTATTCCGAAATCTTCTGGAAACGTATCAGCCACCTCAGGAATTTTTGCAAGAGGTATTGATGTATCAGAACATCAAGGTATAATAGACTGGGACAAAGTCAAGGCATCAGGCAAGGTTGATTTTGCGATTCTCCGTGCAGGCTACGGAAATGAAATCAGTCAGGTTGACAAGCAGTTTGAACGTAATTACAGCGAGTGCAAACGACTTAATATCCCTGTCGGTGCTTACTGGTATACTTACGCCACAACCGCTGATGAGGCGAAACAGGAGGCTTATGTTTGTCTCAGAACGCTTGCCGGAAAGTCTTTTGAATATCAAGTTGCTTTTGACATTGAAGAACAATCCAGTCTTGCAAATGCATCAGAAATGTGTGATGCTTTTTGTTCTGAACTTGAAAAAGCCGGCTATTATACTGCAATTTACAGCTTTAAGTCGGCTTTTGAAAATAATATCAGTTCAGGAATAAAAAACAGATATGACACTTTTCTGTCACATATCGGAGTGGAACAGACTGATTATTCTGGCAACTATGGATTGTGGCAGTATTCATGGACAGGACGTATTGACGGTATCACCGGTGATGTTGATTTGGATTATGCGTACAAAGACTATCCGGCAATAATAAAAAATTCCGGACTGAACGGCTTCACAACGTCTGATACTCAAGTTTCAAATCCTGAAAAAGATACCCTCGAACAGATTTTAGACCATATATCAAGCATTGAAGAAAAACTGAAACAGTAACTGCAAATCAACATATTTTGACATAATCAGACATTAATTTACAATATTCACACTTGTATTTTCTGTTAGGTATGTTATAATCTAATTATATAATTTTAAATTTAATTCTATAATTAAACGCAAAGGAGATTCAATTATGAAGAAAATCAGAAAAATCTTGTCTGCAATTTCTGCAGTTGTACTTTGTAATGCTTCGTTTGCAGGTATTACATCAAATGCAGCCGGAAATGAAAAACTGAATACATATGCATTATATTGCGATGTTGACTCCGGCTCAGGTGTTATGTGGGCTGATGTGACTTTTAATTACAATAATATTGATATGGACAGCATGGAAATTGAAGCTGGTAATTTCGGTGGATATGTTACACATTCAACAATTACAAAAGTCGATAACAAAACTGTTGTCTATGGAGCTTCTTTCAGAGGGAACGGTGCCATTATGGCTCCCGGTGTTCTTTTCAAGTCCAAGTTTTGCACAACAGATAATATGAAACTTGATGAAGATAGTATGAGCACCTCTGCTTTTGATGCATCCCGTAAATTTATGGGTCATGATATAGTAAATGTTTCATTTGTTTTAATAGGTGATGTGAATGAGGATGGAAAGATTAATATGGCTGATGAAGTTACCATTACACAAAGCCTTGGTAATCCTAAAGATTATGGACTCACAAAAAAAGGAAATTATGCCGCTGATGTTAATTTTGATGGTGTAGTAAACAACGACGATATAAAACTTATCAGAGATTATAACAATGGAGTAATCGACTGGTTTGAGTAATCTATAAATCAAAATAAAAGTAATGCCCTGATTTAAGTTTCAGGGCATTTTTGTTGCTTTTCTTTTTAATCTATATGAAGAATATATTGCTTTCATTATGTACAACACAGATATTTTATATGGATATTATTTTTCTGTCTTTTGTCCAATTCGCTGTGTATTCATGTGGTTGAAATAATGTCAACAGGCTCTATTTGATATTATATTGAGGTCATCAGGATTGATTCCAAGTTTTTCGCAAATCTTTCTGATTATTTCGGACTGTATGTTATTCAGGTCTTTGTTTTCTGTGATAATTGTCGTGGTAACGGTTTCAGTCGGATTTGAAGTGGCGGTTGTCGTTGTGACTTCGGTGGTGACGGTTTCTGACATTGTTTCAGTAGTAGTTGTTGTTGTTTCGGCAGGAATACTGTCAGAAGTAATCACATCTCCGGTAAGGTCATCGGAAGATGCAAAAAACTGAGACCAGTAATATGTACCATTTCTGTAGGTCACGCCGATTCCGATATAGTCGAAATTCTCGCTCAGGATATTTGCACGATGTCCGGATGAGTTCATCCACGAATTCATGACATCTTCCGGCGAATTTTGTCCGTATGCGATATTCTCACCTATGTAGCGATAGTGTATTCCCATATCGGTGACAGCAGTAAAGCAGCTTGTACCGTTCGGACGGGTATGAGAAAAATAAGTCTGAATCTCGTTGGCACGGACTATAGCGGCATCGCTGAGTGTATCTGAATATTTCAGGAGTTTGAGTCCGTTTGCGGCACGTTCACGATTTACTATTGCAGCTACCTGATAAGCATAGTCCTGAAGCTGTTCGCTGTCATAGCTTGTGGCATAAGCGGTTTGAGTAACAGTCTTTCCGCGGAACGGCAGGGGTGATATTACTGCTGAGAGCATTACCGCACATGTGGCAGCGATTGATATTAATTTCTTTTTCAAAATATTTACCTCCAAAATTATTATTAAATTCCATACTTCAAGAATAACATTTTTGAGCCATAAAGTCAATGCAAAAATATTACCAGTAAGTAAAAATATTTTCTTAACCCGGTTTTACATTAAATTGCAAATATTGATAATAAATTAAAATGATATAATTATATTTTTTGATATTTAGACTTCAAAGTTGAGTTATTATAAACTGTGCAAGCTTAGGATCAGGATTTTTCATATTAACGGGATACTGCGATTTGTCGATTTTTTAATATAGATAACATATATACGGTAATGCAAAGGTATTAGGTGTAAGCGAACAGACAGTTTACAGGCTGATACATTCAGAAGAACTTCCTGCTGTTAAGATAAGATTCAGATTTAAGATTAAAGCTGCTGATTTAGAAAAATACGTTAACAGAAAATAAAAGGAGGATTACAATATGAAAGAAACATATACAGGAAATGAAATCCTGACCCGTGAGGAAGTTATGGAAATTCTTAAAATCGGAAGAAGCACATTTTATAAATTACTGCGTGACGGAGACCTGAAAGGGTTTAAGGAGGGGAACAGATACAAAGTACCTGCTCAGTCAATTGAAAAGTATATTAATAAAAAAATACAATTATGAGATGCATAAACAGACCGAAAGTTCTTAAATGAGCTTTTGATCTGTTTACTTATGAAAATCTTGATTTTGAAAAGTAAACATGATATAATAATGGTATATCAGTAAAGAGGGGATAGCTTTGAATGATAAAAAGTATATTCAGAAGAAAACTTTTAAAAGATTGAATCAAGAGGATTATAAACTGTCAGAAGCAGAGCAGGTTATTATTACAGCAATTCCATTATAGACAAATCAATAAAGATATGATATAATAGGTAGT
>CAMWQI010000062.1 GCA_947176345.1 uncultured Ruminococcus sp. | reverse complement strand
AAATATAATAGTTTAATATAAATTATACGAATATTTTTTGTGTTTTTTCTGCAAACTATAAATTATTATAAAAATATTTAAAATTTACTATCCAGATTTTTTGTATGCTTTTATAACATATTATTCTTATAATTAAAATTATACGAATAAATTTCTTTTTCATGTTTTTTTCTGCAAAAATGTTTCTTTGTAATTACTGGAAACATTCTGCATATTTCATGCATAATGTCATTTATTTTATCAAATAATCAGCATAAAATAACATACCTGTTCCGAAAAAATAACAGGCGAAATGCAAAAAAACTGAGAGTTTTGCAGATTTCGGGAGTCTAATTATATAGATATGTCATGAATTAATTCATGTTATGTGAAAATTTCTTTATTTCTCTTGCATTATCGGAAAAAGTATAGTATAATGGTTAATGATAAAATAGGGGATTATGGCTTTTTAGGCTTTTTTAATTTTTAAATCTTTCCCCTTAAAAAAAAGGAGGCAGAAAACCTTGTCAAAATCAAAAACCGGCTCTAAGCAGAAGCCGGCATTTACGGCATCAGATGTCATTGCAGAAAAGACAAAAGTAAAGTACAAACCGCTTTATTATGTTGCTGCATTTCTGATACCTGCTCTGCTTACACTCATTGCATATGCCTTTTTCGGCATATACCCGTTTAATGAACGCTCTGTACTTGCTCTTGACCTGAACGGACAGTATATCTACTACTTTGAGGCTATCCGTGATGCATTCTGGGGAGACGGAAGTGTTTTCTACAACTGGAGTCGTAACCTCTCCGGTGAATTTCTGGGTATCACAGGTTACTATCTTGCAAGTCCGTTTACACTGATTGTAATTCTCATGCCGAGAAGTATGATTCTTGAGGCTATGATGATAATGCAGTTATGCAAAGTCGGTGCGGCTGGTCTGACGTTCTGTATATATGCACAGAAATCGAAAAATGTAAAACCGATGCAGTCTATACTTTTTTCGACAATGTACGCCATGATGAGTTATGTTGCAATACAGCTTATTGACCCCATGTGGATTGACGGACCTGTATTCTTACCGCTTATAATATTAGGCGTTGAGTATCTCATAGACGACGGACGCAAACTGAATTATATCATTCCGCTTGCAGTAATGTTTGTAGCTGAATTTTATATCGGCTACATGATAGCTATATTTGTAGCTATATATTTCTTTTATTACCTGTTTTTCGGCACAAAACGCAAGTTCAAAAATGCCGGAGAGTATTTCAAGACTTTCTGCCGTATGGCACTTTCCACTATAGTGGTACTCATGTGCAGTATATTCATGATACTGCCGGTATACAATGGTCTTTCAAACGGTAAATTCAACTTTTCGGACCCTGATTACAGCTACAGGCATATGTTTGAGTTACTCGAACTTATTCCCACCCTGCTCCCTAACCAGTATTATTCAGTAAACGTTGATGAGGGGACAAGACTGTACGGCAGACCGGAAATTTACTGTGGTGTGCTTACATTCACACTTCTGCCGTTGTTTTTCATGAATAAGAAAGTAAAAACAAACCGAAAAATAGGCTATGGACTTATTACACTCATAATGGTTGTAAGTATGTATGTAAAGCCTATAAACATGATGTGGCACGGCGGACAAGACCCTAACTGGTTGCCATACAGATATTCATTCCTGCTGTCATTCGTATTTGTATCAATGGCTGCTGAAATATTCTCAAATCTTGACGGATATAAACTTTCCGTCGGCAGTGTAGCCGGAACTTTCACCGGAATAGCGGTGCTTGTGGCGTTCTTTAATGAACGTATGCCGAAATACAACTACAATGAGGAAAAATACAAGTATGTTGCCACAGTGCCATACAAGACCACTGAAACTTATCACAGCAAGACCACTGAGGAATTATGGTTGGGTACACTTGTTTTTGGTGTGTTATTGGCAGCTGTATATCTAATATATATTTATTTTTACAGCCACGCCAAAAAACAGAAAGTCCGCAATGCTATGACCATTGCAGTTGCTTGTGTTGTATTCTTTGAGGCTGGTTATAATGCCTATGATACTTTCAAGAAAGTCAACAAGGAAGTTGCCTATTCCGACAGGTCAACTTATGCTGAAATTATGTCTGCACCTGATGTTGTTAAGGCTATTGAGGAAATGGACAATGGTTTCTACCGTTCCGAAAAGACTTATCAGCGTTGTGTAAATGATAACCTTGCATACGGATTAAAGGGTATATCACATTCAAGCTCTGTCATGAATGCTAAAGCTATCAAATTTATTGATGCATTAGGCTATTTCACACAAAGCTATGAAACACAGTATAAGGGCAATAACGTTGTTGCCGACTCTCTTTTAGGTATAAAGTACGTCGTTGACGACCCTGCCAGAAATTCCGGAAATCGTTCACTTCTTGAACCACATTATGAAAAAGTTTCCGAAACAACTTATACCAACAATAACGGCGTTGAAACCACCCTTGACATCTATGAAAACAAAGATGCCCTTGCTATTGCATACGCATCAAGCGAAGATATTCTTAAACTTGGTCATATCGGCAACGACAACCAGTTTAACAGTATGAATATTTTCCTTAGCACTCTTACAGGTAATACAGATTTTAAAACAGAAATACAAACAATTGAAGGGGAAGAAAGGGAAGTAATTTTAATAAACGGTTTCAAGGAATATTATAAACGTCTTGAGCCGGAAGCCTATGAGGGCGACTCTGTTTTTGACCCTAATCAAGTAAGACACAGTATTTATTCACCTACAGACGAAGACGGAAATATTATTCAGAATAAAATCCACCACGCCTATGACGCTCTCCCGAATGCTATTGACCCTGTTGTTAATATGCATATCACTACACAGTATGATGGTCCTATATATATGCATATAGACAGTGATTTCTATAAGGGCGTTAATATATGGGTTTCTACTGATAAGGACGAAAACGGAAATTATTATAATCATCAGGAATACGGTAACTATCTCAAAGACCATATTAGACCTATTATAAGATTAGGTTCTTATCCTGCCGGAACAGAAGTTGAAGTACGTTTCACTATCACCAAAACTGATGGAAGTGCAAATTATGTCGGTGTTAACGAACACTTCATGTTTAAGGAAAACGGCGGTTTACAGCTTTATAATCTTGACTATAATGCATTCCATGAGGATATAGAGAAACTCAAGCAGAATCAGTTTATAGTTGATACTGAAAAGTCCAATGACAGATACATCAAAGGTACTGTAAACATAAATGAAGGACAGATATTATTTACTACTATCCCTTATGAGGACGGCTGGACACTCAAAATTGACGGCAAAAAAGCCAATGACCTTATAAAAGAAATCAAGAATGAAGACGGCACTGTAAGTTACCAGAATGATGCCGATGCTGAAACCGGAAAAGTCATTACACTTGAATCGACTATAGGTCTGAAACTACCAGCTGGTGAGCATACTATCACAATGAAATATACTCCTCCGGGATTTAATCTTGGTATGTTTACACTGATTTTAGGTATAGGAATTATGGTTCTTTTCTATCGTTACGACAAGCAAAACAATGAAGTTCTCATTGCACGCCGGAAAGAAGCTGACGAAACTGAAAAACCTAAAACAAAGAAAGTACAGATTATCAAATCAAAAGGTGCAGTAGCCGAAGAAGAACTTGTTCAAACTAAATCCGATAACGACACCGACGACGACGAAACAGAATAATATTTTTCCCCCGCCTGAACAGACGGGGGATTTATTTTTTTATTATCTTTTTCGTTTAAATAATTTCTTTGCGGTAAGCATAAGTGCATTGTAGTTTATCAGGAGAATGAAGAAAAGCAGAATGCCTGTCCAGAACCAGTAGAATTTAGGTGTTATAGCCATGAACACACACATAAGGATAATAATTCCGGTATTTATCAATGAGCGGAAACCATTAAATCGGAATTTTATATAATATCTTGCATCGATAATTCTTATCCAGAAACACAGGTAATAACTTAGGAAAGTTGAAATTGATGCTCCCTGAATGCCCCATATGGGAATAAGGAAATAATTCAGAATAAGATTTGCGATACTTGCAAAAAAGCTTGTCCAGAAAGAATTTTTAGTATGTTTTGTAGCCGTATATATACTACTTAAAAATTGGTCAAGGCACATGAAAAGTACCGCTACAACAAGTACAGGTGTATAAATATATACATTTCCGTATTCACTGAAATTTTTGTCACTCACCAGCATAGGCGTTATAATCTTTACTCCGGCAATAAGTATAGCGGAGGCAATGAATAATATCGCCTCATAGGCAGTGTAGATTTTTTCATAGAATTTACTCCGGTCTTTTGAGTCATTTTCCATAATAGCGGACATATTCCACGCCTGAAAGAAAATAGTGGAAATCATGGAAATAAGATTAGGAATTTTTGAGGCATAGCCATATATTCCGGCAGCGTCTTCACCAAGAGTGACAACATCGCTTTTCATGTACCGTATGAAAAGCCTGTCCGAAAAGCCTGTTATTACCCACATTACTACAGTAGGAATAAGCGGTACTGCAAATCTCATCATGCTCCATGCAAGTTTTTTGTTGTAGTATTTCCGGTTGAGGTATTTTTTCAGATTTGCTATAAAGAACAGGAATACCGCCGATAATAAATCTGAAAGTATTACCGATAGCATAAAGCCCTTTACACCCCAGTGGAGTTTTGATATGAAAATCACATTTCCTATGAAAAGTGTAAGTGTGGCAAGTATTCCGTCTAAGGAATATAATTTCACGTGACCTTTTGCCCTTACAAACTGCGCACACATTGACCGTATCGCCGACGTACACACATAAACCAGCAGAAGTATTGAATATCCGTCTATGAAATTTAAAAACGGTATCAGTTTCAGTATTGGAAATATTAGGAACATCATAAGCAGTCCTATGAAGTTGAGGGTCATTGATGTGGTAAAGACTTGATGTTTCTTGTATTTTTTGTCAAGTCCGTACCGGATTACAGCCTCTGACATGGAGAACGTAAAAATAGGCAGAAGAAAATTTGCAGTGATTTCAAGAAGTTCTTTTGTACTGCTGTCAGCTGGATTTATATTATTTGAGTAAAGCCTTGTGAGGAGAATAACAAGGATTTTAGACCCGAAATTTCCTATTGCGAATACAATAGTATTCATGGCAAGTTTTTTATATTTATTCATTTATTTTTTTCACACTCCGGAAAATTATGTTATATAATACTATTATAGCATATATTTCAGAATTTGTCATTAGTTTCCTGATTTTTTTAAATAAAACAATAAATTATTGTTGACTTTATCCGACATTTTCCTGAAATCAGCTTTGTGTATTGTACATTTATATAAAACTTTGCCTTTTAAAGCACGTTTATTTATAATTTTTTTCAGAATTGCACAGGAAGTTTGCAAATGCTCCGGAAGTATGATATAATATAATGATGACATAAGCTGTTATAACCTTTGAAACAAGGAGTAAATTTATGAATACAGAAACTTTACTGAAATATGACAGTCCTGCGGAGGATTTCAGCTGGGCTTGTCCTGTCGGCAACGGCAGAATAGGCGGTATGATTTTCGGCAAGCCGAAAAATGAAATTATTGCCCTGAATGAAGACTCCGTGTGGTCTGGTAGTCTCCGTCACCGCGTAAATCCCGACGCACAGGAAGGATTTGCTGAAGTACGTGAACTTATTAAAAACGGTAATATTCCGGAGGCTGAACATATAGCTTTTGAAAAAATGCAAGGTGTAACACCTGATATGCGACGTTATATGCCATTCGGAAATCTCTATATCGATATGGAATTTAACGGAAAAGTCCGTGAATATTCCCGTTGCCTTGATATTGCCGACGCTGTGGCGGAAGTCTCTTTCAGCGTGAATGATATTGTCTATACAAGAAAAATTTTCGTTTCTGCACCCGACGATGTAATGATAGTACATATTACGGCATCACAGCCGGAATCCGTCACACTTTCGTGCCGTATTGACGGTCGCGACGATTATTACGATGACAACAGACCATATGCCGAAAATATGATTTTATATACCGGTGGTATGGGGATTTTATTTGCCGGTGTTTTGGGTGCAAAGGCACAAGGAGGTACTATCCGCACAATCGGAAATAAAATATCCGTCCGGAATGCCGATGAAGTAATGATAGTTTTTTCTGCAAAGACAAATTTTTACAGCGAAAACTACATTGAGTCTGCTGAAATTGATGCAGAAATGGCTTTGCAGTGCGAATATGACGAACTTTTCTACCGTCATGTGAACGATTACAGGGGACTTTTTGAACGTGTTGAATTTTCACTTGATGACAATTCCGGTGATGATGATATATCCTCCCTTACAACAGACCGGAGAATTGCCCGTCTGCGTGGAAACGAATTTGACAACAAGGAATGTCAGCGACTTATTAACGACAATAAATTAATAGAACTCTATTTCAATTACAGCCGTTATCTTATGATTTCCGCCAGTCGTGCAGGCAGTCAACCCATGACCATTCAGGGCATATGGAATGATAACATGAAAGCACCACTTGGAAGTCGGTATAGTGTTAATTTCAGCACACAAATGAACTACTGGACAGCAGAAAGTTGTAATCTGCCAGAGTGCCATATGCCACTTTTTGATTTGCTTGAACGTATATGTGAAAATGGTCGCATTACTGCTAAGGAAATGTATGGCATTGAAAAGGGCTTTGTGTGTCATCATAACACTGATATATGGGGTGATACAGCTCCACAGGATATATTTTTGCCGTCAACTATATGGGTTACAGGTGGTGCATGGCTTGCACTGCATATATTTGAACATTATGAATATACCCTTGATAAAGAATTTCTTGCCGAAAAATACCATATAATGAAAGAAGCTGCTGAATTTTTCGTTAGATACCTTATAGAAAACGAAGACGGAAAACTTGTAACCTGTCCATCAGTCTCTCCGGAAAATACCTATCTTACAGCAGACGGAGTGAAAGGCTGTCTTTGTATGGGTGCATCTATGGACACACAGATAATAACTGTACTTTTTCAGGACGTTATAAAATCTGCTGAAATTTTAGGCAAAGACAAGACTTTTGCAAAAAAACTCACAAGCCTTATCAAAAAACTTCCGCCTATTGAGATAGGAAAATATGGACAAATTAAGGAATGGGCTGTGGATTATGATGAAGTTGAAGTGGGTCACAGACATATATCACAGCTTTTCGCATTATATCCCGCAAACCTTATTTCACCGCATAAAACACCTAAGCTTGCCGATGCCGGACGTGCAACACTCATACGCCGACTTATTCATGGCGGAGGTCATACCGGCTGGAGTTGTGCATGGATTGCGAATATGTGGGCAAGGCTTTATGACAGCCGTATGGTCTATGAAAATATAAAAAATCTCCTTGCCTATTCAACAAGTCCGAATATGATTAATAAAAGCCCTGATTTCCGTATAGACGGAAATTTCGGTGGTGCGTCGGCAATTGTTGAGTCTCTTATGCAGTGCTGTGAGGGTGAAATAAATTTACTTCCGGCACTTCCGGACGAATGGAATACCGGTCATATAACCGGTCTCCGTGCAAAAGGTGGTTTTGGTGTTGATATTGAATGGGAAAACGGCAGACTTAAATCTGCATTTATTACGTCGGATTTTGGCGGAGAATGCCGTATCCGCACCGGTTGTGTCGTAAGTATAGTATGCGACGGTGAAACAGTCGGCTCACGCATAGAAGACGGTGTGATAATTTTCAATACCACAAAAGACTATACATATATAGTACGGACATAAAAAATCCCTGAAATTACTGGAGGAAAAGAAATGAAAATCCTTAAATATATATCTGTTGCAGTTATGGCGGTTGTATCGGCTGTATCGGTAACTGCTTGCAGTTTAAATAAAAATAATGAAGACTCTTCTGAACCCGTCACCACCACTGAAACTCCAACAGAGATAGTTACTGAACCTGTCACGGAAGAAACAACAGAACCCGTAAATGCTGTAGAGGAAACTCCAGTATCATATCCGGAAATGGAGCATTCCTATGCCGGTGATTTATATGAGGCTGAACGTGAAAGACTAAGCGACGGACTAACTCCCACAAATGAACGTGAAGGCTACAGCGGTGGCGGATATATCACTGGTTTCGGCACAAGCGGTAAGACCTCATTAAAATTCCGTTTTGACGCACCGGCTACACAGCATTATGATTTGTCATTCGGTGTAGCCGCCGACAGCAACGTTAAATGCCGTGTAATCATGAATGGCTCTGAATTATTTTCATTCTATACCAGTTCCGACGGATATTTCCAGAAAATAACATATTATGGTGCATTTCTTGAAAAAGGTCATACTACAGTTGAGATAATTCCGGAGGGCGAAATAATGCTTGATTATCTTGATGTTGAAAACAGCTATTCTGTAAATCAGATAAGCTATGAAACAGATGGAAAGTCAGTTAATAAACATATTTCCACGGAAGCCGGAAATCTCCTTAAGTTCCTGTCTGATAATTATGGAAAATATACCCTCACAGGACAGTATGTTTCCGGTGCTGATAACTCCGAAATGGAAATTATCCGCGAAATAACGGGACAATATCCGGTAATAAGATTTTCTACAGTAAGCGACCCGAAAAATACAGATAACGTTGATGCGTGTGTACAGTGGCACGAAAACGGTGGTATAAACGGCATAACATGGGAATGGAAATCACCATCTATGGTGTCATCGGTTTATACTTCTGAATGTGATTTTTCCATATGGAACGCCATGACAGATGCGGATATTGCAACATTATCGACACAGGAAATTGAAGATTTATATAATAAAGGAATGATTTCCGATGACTGCTATAATCTCATTAAGGCTATGGACGAATTTGCGGAAAATCAGCTTTTACCACTGAAACAAAAAGGTGTGCCTGTTTTATGGCGACCGCTTTATGATGCATCATTAGGCTATGAGACAGTTGAAGGTGCTGAATACTGGTGGGGAGCTGGCGGTACTGCAACTTATCAGTGGTTATGGAATTTGATGTATAATCGCTACACTGATTATTTCAGCCTTGATAATCTCATATGGGTATGGAACGGCATGAGTGATGTATATTCCGTTGACCCGTCAACATTTGATATTGCTACATATGACCTCTATACTGATACTGAAAATTTCGGCAGTCGCAGTGAACAGTTAATAGCATCACAAAAATACATAAATAATAAGATTATAGGCATAAGCGAATGTGATAATCTGCCGGATATTGATGCTATGTTCAGGGACAATTCTGTATGGTCGTTCTTTGGCATGTGGAATGGTGATTACATCACCGACGCAAACGGCACTTACTCCGAAAAATACAACACAAGAGACGAACTTATAAAAGCATATAATTCGGAAGGTTCACTTAATCTTGATGAATACAGAACTCTTACAGGTGGTGGTGAACTTCCGGCAGGAAAGAGGAATTTTTCAGAGGAACTACAGAAAGAATATCAGGAAACTACAGAACCGGAAACTGAACCTCAAACTGTTGATTATGGCTATATTGAAGACGACAACAACTATGTACAAGACGACTACAGCTATGATTATAATGATTATGATTATGGTTATGACGATTACAGCTATGACTATGGTTATGACGACTATGGCTATGATTATGGTTACAGTGAATGGTAAAAAGGTGGCTTTATGGGAAATCCTGAAAAAATATTGTCGCCTGAACAGAATAATATTCTTGAAAAAATGTTGAATGAAATTTCAAGACCTGAAATACGTGCAGTGAGTTTCAGAATGAAAGATGTGCTTACAGTAATGCCGTTTTCGTCCGGCAGTGATATGTTTATGCTTATGGAAAATGATTTCAGAAAATATGCCAAATCAAAAAAGAATTTTTCTGAAATCCGCACTTCCGCACAGGAAATCGCCTTGAAAAAATCCGGAGATATAAGTCTTAAAAATATATACAAAATAATTTCAAAAAACACAAAAATCAAAGACCCACAGCCACTTATTGACCGTGAGTGCGAACTTGCTGAGTTTTTTTCGTCGGAAAGAAAATGCGGAAAAATCCTGTACAATGAGGCTTTAAAACACAAAAAGAAAATAATAATAGTTTCTGAAAAAATATATCCGGAAAAAATTATAGAAAAAATTATTGAAAAATGCGGATATGATAAATATGATATAATTATTTATGATGAGGATTTCAGTGAGATACAGCAGAAATCCGGCGTTAATCCTCTTGAACTGCTCCATATAGGCGGAAATGTTGAAAATGATGTTGAAAAACCTATCTTAAACGGTTCAAAAGCACTTTTATTGTCACCGGAAGTTCCGCTTATGGTAAAATCCGGACGGCTCAGGGGGTTTGTCCAGTCGGAAAAACTCCTTGACATAGACAGTCTGGAATATATGGCTTTAAGATGTGCATTCGGTCTGTATGCAATGTATGGCTTTGATATTCCGCAGAATAAAGCGATAAAATCTGATTTCTGCAAAAATCCATATATGTTAGGTTTTATGGTTTTCGGGACTTTAAGTCTTATTGACAATTATGAACCGTCAACGGATTTTCAGCATGAAATTTTATCCGCTCTTGAAAAAAATAAAAAAATAATTCAGGGTATGAATGATTTCAAGAATTTATTTGATAAATATTTCAGTGAATATGATATGAAATTTACCGGCTGTGAACTCCCGTTGATTTTTCTTGAAAATCACTCCGCACCAGCTGACAGAATTTTACTTAGGTCATGTATTTCCGACGGTATGTATAAAAATTGGTCAGAAAACGTCACAGAGCCTGAAATTCTTCCGGTTTATGCACGCACGGTCAAAAAGAACGCCGTTTCACAGCTTGCCGACAAACTCTTTCCGCGTGGCACTAAAGTAAGGACAATTGCCGACGGCATTCTTGCTAAAACGCACCACTAAAACGACAATAATTTTCATGGTTTACATTTTTCTTCATTTCCCGTGCAGAAAACATTTAAAAACTGAAAATAATCTGTTGCACTTCCTTTGAATACTGTGATAGAATATATTTACAGAACAAAAGGAGGTAAAAAAATGAACAACAAGATAAGAGTGCTTATTGGCGACGATTCTGCCGAAACCGGTGTGAGTGTTGCAAATAAGCTCCGTGAGAGAGGTATGTATGCATATACAAGACGAAAGGACTGTAATGTTATCCTTGACTCCATAAGGAATGACCCACCCGACGTGGTTGTTATTGACATCACACTGCAAAATGGTGATGTTCTTTCCATTATGAAAAAAGTCAGGGAACTGGGCGTTAAGTTTCCGGTTTTTGTGGTCACTTCATCTTATGATAATGAATTTATAGAGCGACAGGTCATGGAAAACGGTGCTTCAAAGTTTCTTTTAAAGCCGTATGATGCGGACGACCTTTGCAGTGCTATAAATTCCGCACTTGGTGACAGGGCAACAAGCCTAAGCGATGATATGGAAATTGTTGTCACTGATATAATACACCAGTTAGGTGTGCCGGCACATATAAAGGGCTATCATTATTTAAGAACGGCTATTCTCTATTCAATTGAGGACAAAACGCTCCTTGACAGTGTGACAAAACTTCTTTATCCTACTGTTGCGGGCATCTATGATACGACTTCTTCACGTGTGGAACGTGCTATACGTCACGCCATTGAAATTGCATGGGACAGGGGAAATGTTGATACATTAAACGCATTTTTCGGCTACACAGTAGATACCGGAAAAGGCAAACCTACAAATTCCGAGTTTATCGCACTCATTACGGACAAATTACGTCTCCGCTATAAGTCGGCATTGCGTAAGGTCTGAAACTGAAAAGCCGGTAAACTTCCGGAATTATATATAAATAATTTACATAAGGAGGAATTTTACAGATGGCTTTTAA
>CAMWQI010000061.1 GCA_947176345.1 uncultured Ruminococcus sp. | reverse complement strand
ATACAATATTCTCCTAAAAATGACCGCTTTCGCATTCTTGCTTTTGATATACTGACAGAACGGTCAAATATAATAAATATTGGCAGAATTACGGAAATTAACAGCACCGGAAAAATATTTCAGGAAAATATTTCCTATGAAAAATATTTAAGCCAAAGCAAGAGCGTAACTGTCTATATATCAAACGAAAGAAATGCCCCGAAGCGATTTTTTATGGAATTTGCACCATATAAAAAACGGACAGAATATGATAATAAAACCGGTAAATGTACCGTACAGTTATGGTATGACCAGCCGGACGAAACAGAATTATTAATCCGTCTGCTAAGTTTCGGTGCTGTGATAGAAATTGTTTCACCACCGGAATTTCGCCGGAAAGCAAAAGAACGAATTGACAGACAATATCAATTACTACATAAAAAAACGCCGATTATAAATTAATGACCTGCATCTTTAAAAGACACAGGTCATGCAAACAAGGTACTGTTTATTCTCCCCAATATGGTGGAAAGCCGGTATGAACGGAAAGTCAATTGCTGTAAGTACCTTTTTTATATTGTATCACAATATTATGAAGTTGTCAACAAATTTCATTAACATCATTCAGTTATTTTTCTTGCCTCAATGTAAAATCTCTTGTCTTCAGCATGACCCATAGAAAAAGTCTTGCGTGGTAATGCACCGTCCTTGATTACAGTCGGGAAAAGCTGTGATTTGTCCATATCCGGCAGAATAAAGCCAATACCGTTATGCTTTTCAGCAAGATTTTTAACAGTTTCCGTGCCGTGAATATAATCAATTTTTCCGCCATTTGATTTTATATATCCATCAAGGAAATTCTGCAAAGAACCCACAGAAAGATTTGAGGATTTTTTATTTATATAAAGTTTCTTTTCAGTGCCGTTGCATGACATGATAACATACTGGTCTGAAATTTCAGTTTCAGAAAGTTCAAGAGCTTTTGTCATTTCAGAAATGAGATTATCACAGTCAACATCATATACAAGTCTGTGTATAGCTTCAAATTTAAGTGCATCGCTATGAAGGTTTACTATTTCAGCAAGTGCATAACGTGCAGGGTGTCTGGAAAAATCAATATCCGGATTTGATTTTTTAAGCTGTTCATAAAATTCCTTGGCTGTTGCAAGTGAATGATTTCCGTCACCCATTGCGTAAAGAAGTACCGGTGAATTTTCAAGGGTATATAATTTTTCTTCAGCGAGTTTGCATAATGCGGAGTCAATTTTTTTCTGTGTTTCGATGTCTACGAGATAACCATTTATACTTCCGCCGTTCTGCATGAGTTTAAAATCATATAACTTTTCCATATCCTGCTCCGCAAGTGGTTCAATTACAGTATTTTCAGGGTCATCAATTAAAATCATTATATGTGGCAGTTCAAGGGTTGCTCCCTGACGCACTTTTATGCGTGGTGGGATTCTCTCTATAACGGTTGCTTCCGTTGCTCTTACTTCCGAAGTACTGTCCTTTGAGAAATCATATTTTTCAAGGTCTATCGCTCCGACTATGCCTTTACGGACAATGCCGTTGCTCTGTACTCTTTCGACGTAAACCATAGCATTTTTATACTCCCTGAAAATGCCGTCAGAAATATATTTATCCATGGAATTATGAATATTTTCTATCTTTTCGGAAACATCATCATTTTCAAGAAAAATTTCAGGCAATATCAGATTAAGTGTTGATGGTGCATCACCTACTATATTATATACTTCGTTCCAGTATTCCGGCTCACTTGTGTACTGGTCACAGGCAATGACCGACCATTTATTCATATCGACGTTTTCCGGAATAAGTATATCCGCATTGTGAAAAGCTGTTGTATTCAAGTCTTTTTCCTCCAGAAATTTTATAAATTGTTTTAACTCCTGATTAAGTGTTGAGACGGGCAGACCTACTACATTAAAATAATCGCCGTTCATGTTCTTTATCAGTAACGCACCTTTACCCTGAATGCCGTATCCACCGGCTTTATCAAACGGTTCTCCGGTAGATATGTACCATTCTATCTCCTTTTCGGAAAGTTTCCGGAACGTTACGGAAGTTGTTTTTGAATTAAGAGTAAAATCACCACCGCCGATTACACAGTAAGAAGTTGTCACGCTATGGACTTTTCCGGAAAGCATTCTTAGATATTTTCTGCATTCGTCGGCATCTTTAGGCTTGCCAAGTACATGACCGTCAACTTTCACGATAGTATCACAGCCGATAACTATGCAGTCCGGATATAGTTCAGCGGCTTTTTTTGCCTTGAGTTCCGCAAAGTAATCCGATGGCTGATATGGGTAATTCTCCGGTAATGTTTCGTCAATGTCCATTGAAACGCATTCAAAGTCATCTGTAATCAGTTTCATCAGTTCACGTCGTCGCGGTGATGCCGATGCAAGAATTATTCTCATTTTATCACTCCTTTATTAAATTTTATCATATACTTATTATAATGTCAAGCATATGAAAATAAATATGAAAAAATTTTTATAAGTACTTGAAAAATCTGTCAGAATAGTGTACAATAATATTATGGTTGTTATTTTATTAACAACTCTCTATATACTATATATGAAAGGATGTCATACCAATGGCAGGATTAAACAAAGTTACTGTCGAAGACGTTAACGTTACCGGCAGAAAAGTACTCGTAAGAGTAGATTTCAACGTACCGCTCAAGGACGGCGTTATCACTAACGACAACAGAATACAGGCAGCTCTCCCCACAATCAACAAGCTTGTTGAAAATGGTGCAAAAGTTGTTCTCTGTTCACACCTCGGCAAACCAAAGAATGGACCAGAAGCTAAGTTCTCACTTGCTCCGGCTGCTGCAAGACTTGCAGAACTCGTAAACACAAAGGTTGTTTTCGCCGCTGATGATACAGTTGTAGGCGAAAACGCTAAAAAGGCTGTAGCTGAAATGAACAACGGCGAAATCGTTGTACTCGAAAATACACGTTTCCGTGGTGCAGAAGAAACAAAGAACGGTGAAGAATTTTCTAAGGAACTCGCTGACCTCGTAGACGGCGAAGTTTTCGTTATGGACGCTTTCGGCTCTGCACACCGTGCCCACGCATCTACAGCAGGCGTTACAAAGTTCGTCAAGGAAACTGCTGTAGGCTATCTTATGCAGAAAGAAATTCAGTATCTTGGAAATGCTGTTGAAGTTCCTGAAAGACCATTCGTTGCTATTCTTGGCGGTGCTAAGGTTGCAGACAAGCTCAATGTTATTTCAAACCTCCTCGAAAAGTGCGATACACTTATTATCGGTGGCGGTATGGCTTATACATTTATCAAGGCTAACGGCGGTTCAATCGGTACTTCACTTGTTGACGACGAAAAACTTGACTACTGCAAGGAAATGCTTGCTAAGGCTGAGGCTCTCGGAAAGAAAATTCTTCTCCCTGTTGATACAGAAGTAGCATCTGCTTTCCCGAACCCGATTGATGCTGAAATTGAAGTTGAAAACGTTGCATCTAATGAAATTCCGGACGGAAAAATGGGTCTTGACATCGGCGTTGAAACACAGAAAATCTTTGCAGAGGCTGTAAAGTCTGCTAAGACTGTTGTTTGGAATGGTCCTATGGGCGTATTTGAAAATCCTGTACTTGCTAAGGGTACAATTGCAGTTGCTAAGGCACTTGCTGAAACAGACGCTACTACTATTATCGGTGGTGGTGACTCCGCAGCAGCAGTTATGCAACTCGGTTTTGCAGATAAGATGAGCCACATTTCTACTGGTGGCGGTGCATCTCTTGAATACCTCGAAGGCAAGGTACTCCCTGGTGTTGCTGTAATCGCTGAAAAGTAATTCAATAAATCAATAGGGCGAGTAGAAATATTCGCCCTTATTGCAATACAAATGGAGTGGATTATTATGCATCTTGCTTTGGAAGGTCACCTGTCAGGCGGAATACTACCTTTTTTAGTATTATTGCTGATAATATGTTATGTAGTGTTTCCGATTTCTTTGGTTTTTCTTTTCAAGATAGTAAAACCCATAGGGAACTGTTATATAATAAAGAACTTCAAAAAATATGAACGTACTTACGGAAAAACAACCGCTGTTGTAAAATCATCGGATAAATTTAGCAGAAAGTCTGTAATTTGCTATAATGTCAGTGAGCATGAAATTTTTGTAACTGTTCCTTATTACATACCTCATGAAACTATCAGCGTTATCTACATGAGATGTAAATATAATAAAGTTTTTGTAGATTGTCCAAAATTACAGCACAAAGCAATAGTTAAAAATCTTATCACTTCTGCAATACTCTTTATTTTAGGTGTTCTGATTTGCAGTATAACAATTAGAGTGTTTTAAATAAAGAAGTTTCCTCATATCCGTCATATTTAAACGAAAACAACAGAATTATATTTACTGAGGTGCATATATAACAAAATAAAGGAGTGGATTATTATATATCTGGCGTTGGATGGTCACCCGTCGGGTACGATTATCTGGTATATACTTTTTGCATATGTACTTATAATAATTTGTTTTTTTATGGCTTACAGTATCTGCAACAAAGCTGGTTTCTGCAATGGAAGAGTTCGGAAAAACCGACAAATCCGACATTGACAAATTAAAAGCCTGTAAGAAAAAAATTATATTCCACTCAATTATGACTGCCATTCCGATAGTGCTTTTAGCTTTTTTATTTTTAGTACATTAAAAAACTGCATATAATTATTTATTAAGGTGCATATATGAAACTTATAAACAATATAAAAGAAAATTATTCTTCCGAAATCATGCTTTTGTCGATTGCGTGTTTTCTTGCTGGAGTTGTTGCGGGAATACTTCTCGCACCTGCTAAAAAGGGCTTTGCAATAGGCTCTTATAACGGTTGGTACAGCGGTTCAGGCAAAAAAGTATGCATTAAAAGCGATAATGACGAAGATGATAATATTAATTAAAAGGAGTTATTTAAAATGAACAAG
The DNA here is from genome assembly GCA_947176345.1 of uncultured Ruminococcus sp. GTDB lineage: Bacteria > Bacillota > Clostridia > Oscillospirales > Ruminococcaceae > Ruminococcus. Next base: position 7,167 of record CAMWQI010000061.1, on the reverse strand, counting down.
TCAACAAGAAAAGCAATTATTGCTGGTAACTGGAAAATGAACAAGACACGTCCGGAGGCTAAGGAACTTTTAGAGGCTATCAAGCCCCTTGTTGCTAATGCTGAGGGCAATGTTGAAGTTATCGCTTGCGTACCTTTCACAAACCTTGAAACTGCTATTAATGCAACAGCAGGTTCTAACGTTAAAATCGGTGCTGAAAACGTTCACTTTGAAAAAAGCGGCGCATTTACCGGCGAAATCTCCGCTGATATGCTCGCTGAACTCGACGTTGAATACGTTGTTATCGGACACAGCGAAAGAAGACAGTATTTCGGTGAAACAGACGAAACTGTAAACAAGAGACTTCTTGCCGCACTTGAAGGCGGTTTAAAGCCTATTCTTTGTGTAGGTGAAACTCTTGAACAGAGAGAACAGGGTATTACAGAAGAAGTTATTGCTATGCAGACAAAAATTGCTTTACAGGGTACTTGCCCTAAGTGCATAAAGAATGTTGTTATAGCTTATGAACCTGTATGGGCTATCGGTACTGGCAAGGTTGCTACTCCGGAGCAGGCACAGGACGTTTGTGCATTTATCCGTAAGACTATTGCAGGACTTTTCAATCAGGAAGTTGCAGACGGTATCACAATTCAGTACGGCGGTTCTATGAACGCTAAAAACTGTGCTGAACTCCTTGCAAAGCCTGACATCGACGGCGGACTTATTGGTGGTGCTTCACTCAAGGCTGACGACTTCAACACAATTGTACAGGCTGCTGTAAACGGCTGATTCTGAAAAAATTATGTATATCAGTGGGTAAATTTTCTGTTTGCCCACTGCCTTTTCAAAAATGAGGGAATATTTATGAAAAAAACTACATCAAAAGATGTGTTGCACGCTCTTAATATTCTGATAGGATTTTTTCTTTTCTTGGGTGTAATGTTCTTCGGAGTTGCAAGCGGAATAACATTCAGGTTGTTCTTTATTGGATTCTGGGTTAACTTTGTTCTTACACTGATTTACAGAATTTATCAAAAAGACGATCGTTTTAGAAAAGCCATTATTATATTGCGTTCGGTTGCTGTAACTATTTTATTATTGGGAATACTTGCCCCACTTACTTTGATGAATTTCAGAAACACAAAATTAATGTATCCTTTAAAGCGTTTCTGTTATGGTTACGGAGTATATTCTACAAATTTTAATAATGATATTCTGCCCGAAAGTCTGCCGAAAAAATGTGACAACTATATGTTTATCACACAAGGAAGTTTTCCTGCACAGGATTATCACCCGTCAGCATATCTCGCGTTTCATACCGACACAGGAACTCTGGAAAAATATGAGGAGCATTTTAGTTTACTTAATGACACAGAACTTAAAATCACCCATATGCCCGACAAAGAAAAGTATGTTGCTTATGATGATTCATGGCTGAAATGTCCCGAAGAACTACCCCAACACGTATTCCAAAGGCTTGAACCTGAACACATACACAATTTTGAAAAGGCAATAATATATACACATTATAGCAAAGGCTGTATGCTTGACTATAATTCCGGTCTTGCTGTATTCTGGTACTAAATTAATTATGTCAATTTTTTGTATTAATCTTGAAACTTATTCAAAAGCTCTTGATAAGCCACTCTGTTTCATTTATGGTGGTGAATTTGAAATTATTCCGTCCTCAAACGGAAAATATTTATTTGATATGTTTACATATCAGATTTTTCTGAAAGATTCGGTTGACTTTGATAATTATTATGATTTTCTTGAATATCCGCTTATATCACGAAAAGAAAGTATGCACGCTTTTGTTGAAAGCCTTAATAATAAAACACTAAACAGGAAGTTTGCAAATCTGTCTGATGGTGATTTTGCAGATTTATTTTGGGGTACTTTCGATGATGGTGGTTTATGGCTTACCAGATTTGAGAAATTTCAGAATAAGTATACATTAGTCAAATTAATGGAATGGTGCGATAAAAATAACATTCCTTATTATATTGACAAGTCCGATAATTTTATGAAGGGGCTTGCATCACAAAAAATTTAAATGAAAGGATTTTGATAAAAATGTCAAAAAAACCTGTAGCACTTATTATTATGGACGGTTTCGGTTATAATCCGTCCGATTATGGCAATGCTATTACTGCCGCTAAAACTCCGAATATAGATAAATACAAAAAAGGTGCAAATACTCTTATTGGTGCAAGCGGTTTGGACGTTGGACTTCCTGACGGTCAGATGGGCAATTCAGAAGTCGGACACACCAATATCGGAGCAGGCAGAATTGTATATCAGATGCTTGTTAAAATTTCCAAAGATATTAAAGATGGCGTTTTCTTTGAAAATAAGGCTCTCCTTGACGCTATGAAAAACTGTAAGGAAAAAAATTCCGCACTTCACCTCATGGGACTTCTTTCCCCTGGTGGTGTTCACAGCCACATGGAACATCTTTTCGGTCTTGTGGAAATGGCTAAGAAAAACGGTCTTGACAAGGTTTATATACACGCATTCCTTGATGGTCGTGATGTTCCGCCGTCATCTGCTTCTGAATTTATGAAACAGACTGTTACAGAACTTGACAAAATCGGTCTCGGAAAGATTGCAACAATTTCCGGACGTTTCTACGCTATGGACAGAGACAATGCATGGGACAGAGTAGAAAAAGCATATTCCGCTATGGTTTACGGTGAGGGCGTTAAAGAAACTTGTCCCGTTCAGGCTATAAAGAACTCATACGAAAACGGCGTTACCGACGAATTTATGCTCCCAACTGTCATTGACGGCGGTGAACAGATTAAGGCTGACGACAGTGTTATTTTCTTTAATTTCCGTCCTGACCGTGCAAGACAGATTACCCGTGCTTTTGTTGACTCTGATTTCACAGGCTTTGAAAGAAAAAATAGTTTCTTTAATCTACACTTTGTATGCATGGCACAGTATGACGCATCTATGCCGAATGTAACTGTTGCATATCCGCCCGAACAGCTTACAATGACTATGGGCGAATACCTCAGTAAGTCCGGCAAAACACAACTTCGTATTGCTGAAACACAGAAATATGCACACGTTACTTTCTTCTTTAACGGCGGTGAGGAAAAGCAGTTTGAGGGTGAAGACAGAATCCTTATCAAGTCACCTGATGTTGAAACTTTTGACATGAAACCGGAAATGAGTGCATATGAAGTTTGCGACGCTGTAGTTGAGGCTATCAATTCTGACAAGTACGATGTTATAATTCTCAACTATGCTAACTGTGATATGGTTGGACATACTGGCGTTTTCGACGCTGCTGTAAAGGCTGTTGAAGCCGTTGACGAATGTGTCGGAAAAATGGTTGATGCTATTCTTGCTAAGGGTGGTGCAGCTCTCATTACTGCTGACCACGGCAATGCTGACAAGATGTACGAACCCGACGGAAGTCCGTTCACCGCTCATACTACAAATCCCGTACCGCTTTTCTGTGTGGGATATGACTGTGAACTCCGTGACGGTGGCGTACTTGCTGACCTTGCACCCACTATGCTTGAAATTCTTGAAATGCCACAGCCTGCCGAAATGACGGGAAAATCATTAATCAAAAAATAAAAATTAAAAACAGGCTGGCGGAAAAAGTCAGCCTGTTATTATCGGAGGAAAAAATATGAACCCTTTAGCATTAGTTAAAATAAAACCGCTTCTTAAAACCTTTAAAGAAAATCACCCGAAATTTCTTATGTTTGTAAGAAAAGCATTAAATGAAGTCGATGACGGAAGCATTGTTGAAGTAAAAGTGACAACCTCAGAGGGCAAAGAATTTTTTACAAAAATAAAAATGTCTGAACAGGATATGGAACTTGTAAACGAAACACGTAATTTTCTCCATTCTTAATATTCTATGCCCTTACGTGCTGTAATTCCTCTTTCATATGGGTGCTTTAAAGCATTTATTTCACTGATATAATCAGCTTTTTCAATGAATATTTCTGCCGGACTACGACCAGTAAGAACTATCTCCTTTCCGGTATTATCAAATATTAATTTTTCTGAAATTTCTTTGTCAATCATATTCTTGTTATACGCATCAAGAAATTCATCAAGTATTATCATATCAGATTTTTCAGAAAAAGCCTGATTAATCATGAAATTATGCCTTTCAGTGACAAGTGATTTTTCTGCACTGTTCATCTGAAATGTAAATTTATTACAGACATCACAGCATAAAACTTTTATATTTTCTGTTTTTTCAAGTATGTTTATTTCTGAAGAATTTCCGTTTTTCAGAAACTGCACAAATATCACTTTAAGACCTGCTCCGACAGCCCTTATAGCAAGACCTACAGCAGATGTTGTTTTTCCTTTGCCATTTCCGCAATAAATGTGTAAAATATCTGTCACCTCACAATGATTTATATATTAAGGAGTGTTTGCCAATGAAATCAGTTATTTTTTTTGATATAGACGGTACTATTGTTACTGAAGACGCACGATGCATTATTCCCGAAAGTACCCGTAAAGCCATTATCCGTACCCATGAAAATGGAAATCTTACTTTTATAAATACCGGACGTACAGCATTTAATATAGGTTCGGAAGTTCGGAACTTAGGCTTTGATGGTTTTTTATGTGGCTGTGGTACTTATATAGAATATAACAATAAAATCATTCTGCACCATACCCCTGAAAAGTCTTTTTGCCGTGAAATTGCCAATCTTATGAGGAAATGCCGTGTTACTCCGGTATACGAACACAGCGATGGTTACTTTTTTGACGACAAAGCGATACATAATGCCGGTCTGGACTATTTTATGAATGTTTTTGTTGAAAAAGGCACTGATGTAAGTCATAAGGTTGACGATGATAATTTTATATTCGATAAATTCGTTATATGGACTAATCCCGAAAGTGATATGGAACTTTTCCACAGTGAAGTGAGCAGATATTTTTCAATCATTGACAGGGGAAACGGTTTCTATGAAAATGTTCCTCTTGGCTATACAAAAGCTACTGCAATTGATATTATTCTTGAAAAGCTGAATATCCCACGTGAAAATGCCTATTCAATAGGGGACAGCATGAATGATTTGCCAATGCTGAAAGCCGTCCCGAACAGTATAGCTATGGGCGGTGCGGAAAAATTATATCCATTTGTATCATATATAACATCGGGTATTGAAGATAACGGAATATACAACGCCCTGAAACATTTTCAGCTTATTTAATGAGATTTTTCTTTTTAAGACGGTCAAAAACTATATTATAGCCGTCATTTCCGTCTTTCAGTGAACGGTGTACTCTGCTTATTGTGGCAGTGCTTACACCGGTTTCGGTTACGATGTTGCTATAGACCTTATGTTCATCAAGAAGCTTTGCGACTTGTAATCTTTGTGCAAATGACTTTAATTCTATGCTTGTGCAGAGGTCATCAAAGAATTTATAGCAGTCGTCAACTGTTTCAAGTGTAAGTATTGCCTCAAAAAGCAAATCCATATTTTCAGATTTTATTTTATTAATCATTTTTATTACTCCTGTCTGCCATACGGCATTATTTACTTTTACATTTTAACACATTATCACACAAAAGTAAATACCTGATTTGTAATTTTCAGAAAAATATCATTTTTAAGAATTATTTAAGAAAAAAATACACCATAATTAAGCACGGTGATATATTATAATATCAGGAGTGATAATTATGGTAAAAAAATATTTTAATATTATTTCCGGAATATTTTTCTTATTTGTCATTGCTGTATCGGCGACTTCGTTTATACCTATTTTAAGCCGTGAACTCAACTTAATGACAGTCGGAATAATTATTGTATTTATGTTTCTTACAATAACATATTTCATGTCATCTGCAACAGGAAAATCAGAAAAATTACTAAAAAAATTTATTAGCGGAAATAAAATATTATCTGACCGGATATTCTGTATACTGGCATTAATTCTGCTTGTCTTTCAGCTTAATTTTGCATTTATTCAGGATTTTACGCCTAAAAATGACCTTTCATATATATGCACGGGTGCTGAAAATATTGTCACTGGAAATCCTTTCTATAATAATATTCCGGAAATACATAAACATTATTTTGCTGTATATCCTAATAATCATATGATATTTATAGTAATCAGTATACTTTACAGACTGGAATATATATTTACAGGAAATATAAAAAATATATTTCCGGTTATATTTAATATAATAAGTCTTGATATATCATATATATTAATGTACAGAATTTCCGGAATTATTAATACTCCGGAAAAATCAGTGGTCTGTGCTGTACGCGGACTTTTGCTGACACCTTTTGTAACTTATTCAGCATTTTTCTATACTGATTCAATGGCTATGCCGTATATTACAGGTGCTGTATATTTTTACATAAAATATATAAATTATAACAAAATAAATCGTAAAACATCAGATATAATAATATGCAGTATACTTACCGCAGTGGGATATAAATTCAAGGGCAGTGCCGGATTGCTTATACCGGCGATAATCTTTGACATGATAATTAACAGACGACGAAACCGACTGAAAAATATATTTGTCTTAATCGTGTTATTTATTATATTCTGTATAATTTTAAGTAAAATTTCTGCCGGAATTATTAGTATTGATGACGCTGAACTTGAAAAATACCGTTTTCCGCTTATTCACTGGATAATGATGAGTGTACATGGTCGGGGCGGATACTGTGCAGAAGATTTCCGATATACCTTAAGCTTCACTGGCTATGAAAATAAGATAAATGCCGATATTTCACGGCTTGCCGAAAAACTTTCAGATATGGGATTTTCCGGATTTTTCAGTCATTTAATATGTAAAATTTCATATACATGGCGTGATGGTACATACATGACTGGATATTACAATAAATACAGTTTTTTGAGAAGTTATGGATTTTATATTTTCACAGCAATATTTCATTTTAAAATGCTTTACGACATTGCCCATAAATATATTTCCGGAAAATATTATGATATTATTAAAATCATTATCATAATACTTGCTTTGTTTCTTATGGTATGGGAGACAAGATGTCGTTATCTTGTGAGTTTTTTTCCGCTTTTCATGCTTATATAATAATATATTTCCCCCTGTTTCTGCTCAGGGGGGCTTGTTATTTTCCGACATTCTGAAAGGGAGTGGACAAAATAAGGCTTTTGTGGTATAATAAAGAAAAAAACACAAGG
>CAMWQI010000060.1 GCA_947176345.1 uncultured Ruminococcus sp. | reverse complement strand
AACAAAGAATTGACTATGAAATATTTGCTGAATTTCTTGAAAAACAGGGATATTCCATAAGATACAATCAGATTACACATAATTTTGAGTTTTTCGGCTTTGATGACGGTGAGAGCAAGGAGCATTTGGCAGAGAATGTGCCAACAATTCTGCAAGACCAGTTAGAAAAGATATACACCCACGTTACAAAACAAAAAGTCATAGATTACATTACCCGATATGCGACAAGAAATAGATATAATCCTGTTCTTAATGCTATTAAGGCGGTAAAATGGGACGGAAAAGACCATGTAACACAAATCTATGACATATTCAAAATACCTACAGACACGGAAGAAGGAATATATAGCCGTATTTTCATTTTCAAATGGCTTAAACAGTGCGTTTGTGGACTGTTCAATGACATTGAAAATCCGTTCTCACTGGATATTATCCTTGTTTTTCAGGGCAAGCAAGGCATAGGAAAGACACGTTTCTTTGAAATGTTAGCTTTAAACTCTAAATTCTTCGGTGAGGGTATCTGCCTTGACCCTCGTGACAAGGACAGTATCATTCAGGCTACAAGTAAATGGATAAGCGAACTGGGAGAACTGGGTAGCACTATGAAAAAAGACATGGACAGCGTTAAGGCGTTCCTCACGAAGTCCACAGACGAATACAGAACGCCTTACGGTAAGGCAAGCCTACATTACCCACGTATGACTTCTTTTGTCGGTACAGTCAACGACACGGAGTTTCTGATAGACCAGACCGGCAACAGACGTTTTGTAACCATTCCCCTCGCTCCTGACCTTGTAATAGACTACAACACGCAAATCAAGCCGTTTGACGCTTTACAGCTTTGGGCTCAGATATATCACATTGTTAAAGACGACGATAAAGCAAGCTGTTTCAGACTTGATGAAGATGAAAAACAATACCTCGAAAAGCGTAATTCCGCATTTGTAAAGCCGATGAAAGCTGAATGTGAAGTGCTTGACATACTTGAAGAACAGCAGACACCACAACAAGACTATATCTGCACATTCAAAGAAATGACTGTAACAGAGTTCATCAGAATACATAACTTGAAATATGATGCTCGTACCGTTGGACAAGTTCTAAAGAAACACGGTTATGAAAGCAAAGTGAAAAGAGAGGGTGCGAAAACTACAAGGGTTATCAGACTACCATTTAAGCAGTGGAACGGCAATAACCAATATTAATAGGCAGTAGCAAACACATAATAGACAATTTAAGATGTAGCGTCAATTAATAGACGTTTTTGATGTTACATCAATTAATAGACATTTTTGATGTTACATCAATTATCTTTTGATGTAACATTTTTTTTTGCCTATATACCGTTGTTTTATTTTTCCTTTGTGTAAATGTTACAACAAGTGTTACAACACGTTTTTTTTTGTTGTAACACGGATTTACTCCTAAAAATAGGCTTAAACATCGATTTTTGTTACAACACGTTTTTTTGATGTTGTAACACGATTTTCCTCCGAAATATAGCCTTAAATCCCTATTGTGTTACAACGTTACAACAATTTTCTACTAAACTATAAAATTTTTTAAGTTAGCAAGTACTAATAGTTACAAAACAGTAACAAAAAAGTGAAAAAAAGCACTTTTTCAAACTTTTACAAGAAAATTGTTGTAACATTGTAACAGGTTTTCCAAAAAACCGCTATATCAAGCCTTAAAACAGTGTTACAACAACTTTTTTTTTTGTTGTAACACTTGTAACAGGTTTTCTTTTGTGCAAAATGACAGTACCATGTAAACCGTTTTCACTTTACACTCTTATTTTTGTAAAATTTTTTAACTAATAATTGCTTGACAAAATATGTTTAATCGGGTATGATTAAGAATGAAAGTTTATCTTGCACAAGCCCGTGCGTCGTGGCAGCAGGGGACGGAAAGGAAATTATGACAAACAATAACAAAGCTCTCTCAAACGCAAATAAAGCGAAAGGAGGATATAAAATGGCTAAAAAATTAAAACCAGTCACAAAGGTAACTTGCTTTGCAGACCTCTCACCAGCACAAAAGGGAAATATGGCTACATGGTTGTATGAAGTCTATCGTGATTACTATGTAGAAAATAAGGCTTTACCCATTGAGCCAGAACAGCATGAAACTATTATCAGACAGCTTACCAACAAGATAAAGCAAGATAATATCATCATACCTGATAAACAAATACAGCTTTACTATAACAGCAAGCAAAACAGCATTATCAAGAGGCTTAGAAAAGAGTTCACAGAGTTAGGAGAATAAACAATGGCAAACAATAACAAATCCCTGTCAAATGCGAACAAGGCAAAGAAAGATGAGTTTTACACACAACTGTCTGATATTGAGAACGAACTTCGGCATTATAAACATCATTTCAGAGGAAAAACAGTGTTCTGTAACTGTGATGACCCATATGAAAGTAACTTTTTTAAGTACTTTGCTATGAACTTCAATCATCTTGGACTGAAAAAGCTGATATGTACGTGCTATGCCGGTTCTCCGGTGGTGTATACACAGATGTCATTCTTCGGTGAAGATGAGACTGTGGGAACGTCTGACGACAACCGCAAGCCTTACAAGATTGAGATAACGGAGGTTACAGACCTCAACGGTGACGGTGACTTCCGCTCTGATGAGTGCATAGAACTGTTGAAAGAAGCCGACATTGTAGTAACTAATCCGCCGTTCAGTCTGTTCCGTGAATACGTGGCACAGCTTATTGAGTATAACAAGAAGTTTATTATTGTGGGTAATCAGAACGCTATCACCTACAAGGAAATATTTCCATTATTGAAAGATAATAAACTATGGCTTGGGTATGGCTTAGGGAAATGTAGGCTTTTTTATCAACTCACATTATGAAGATTATGCGAAATCAAGCCAACACAAAGATGGTATGATAAGAGTATCAGGTGTTATGTGGTATACAAACCTTGATATTGAAAAGAGGCACGAAGACCTGATACTGTTCAGAAATTACACGCCCGAAAACTACCCGTATTACGACAATTATGACGCTATCGAAGTAAGCAAGACTGCTGATATACCTTGCGACTATAACGGTGCTATGGGCGTGCCAATAACGTTTATGGATAAATTCAATCCTGATCAGTTTGAAATACTTGGTATTAACGCTGGACGTGATGAGTTTGAATTAAGACCTTCAAAGCGTTATATCAATCCTATTCAACATAATAAAGACGGCTCTAAAACGAATGGAAGTAAGGCAAATACTCGTTCTACTTTGACTTTAAATTCAATCCCTAATGGAATATACTATACTGCTGAAAACGCCGATAAACCGTTTACGATTACTTATGCAAGAATTTTTATCAAAAGGAAATAAGGCTAAAAATAGCCAATTATCATAATATAACAATATATCATTACAAATGCAATATAATGTTATTATAAAGTCTGTTTTTGGCTGAATATAGCCGAATATAAGGAGAAATGCAATGGATATAAAATTAAATGAAATATCAGTCCGTGATGTATTCAACGGATACAAGGACAACGCTGTAAATGGTGTTGTAGGATATGGCGGTAAGCTGAATATCAGACCAGCATATCAAAGAGAGTTTGTATATGGAGATAAAGAACGTAATGCGGTACTCGATACCGTGATAAAGAGCTTTCCGCTAAATGTTATGTACTGGTGTGATGACGGCAACGGTAACTATGAACTTCTTGACGGTCAACAGCGTACACTTAGTTTGTGCCAGTACTGCAATGGTGATTTTTCATTGAATAATCGTTCTTTCCATAATCTCACGGAAACGGAGAAGCGACAGATACTTGATTATAAGCTGATGGTGTACGTGTGTACAGGCAACGACAAGGAAAAGCTCGACTGGTAGGACAATAAACATAGCCGGAGTACAGCTTTCACCGCAGGAGTTAAGGAACGCCATATATACAGGCTCGTGGCTTACCGACGCAAAGAAATATTTCAGCAAGGCAGGCTGTCCGGCTGTCAAGATAGGTGACAAGCTGTTGTCGGGAAAAATGATACGTCAGGAGTATCTGGAGACGGCTATTGAATGGATTGCACGTACTGAGAATAAGTCCATAGAGGGTTATATGTCGGAACACCAACACGATATGAACGCTACACCGCTCTGGTTTCACTTTCAGACGGTCATAAACTGGGTAAATACATACTTTACCAAATACCGCAAGGAAATGAAAGGCATAGACTGGGGACGGCTCTGCGAACACAAGGCAGATGTACTTGACCCTGTATTTTTGGAAGAACGTATCAAGGAGCTTATGATAGACGACGAAGTAACGTCTAAAAAGGGCATATATGAGTATCTGCTTACTGGCAAGGAAAAGTTTTTGAGCCTTAGACAGTTCTCAGACAGTCAGAAACGTCAGGCATACGAAAGGCAAGGCGGTATTTGTGCGAATTGTGGAAAACACTTTGAGATTGAACAAATGGAAGGCGACCACCATAAGCCTTGGAGTTTAGGCGGCAAGACTGATAACGACAACTGTGTAATGCTCTGCCGTGACTGCAACCGTGAAAAAAGCAATAAATAGAATTGTAATCGATGTTTATTTTATATTTACACTTGTATACACTATTTTTGAAAAAACTATTGATATTTGTAAAATTATGTGTTATAATTATTTTTACGTGATATAAGGAAGGAAAGAGGAAAATGAAAAAAATATTAAAAAAGTCCATACTTATCATGATAATTTTAAGTATGTTTATGTTTGTATTGTCAAATAATTTGCGAATATTTACAAGTGAATTTGAGACAATGGCAGAGTCTTATCGAACAACCTATACTCTTTATGGTGATTTGAATGGTGATAAAAAAATTGATTCATTTGATATAGTTATGATGAGACAGAAGGTTCTTTCTAAAGATACTTCTAAGGAATTGGATTTTAACTATGATGGCAAGATTGATGGCTCAGATTTAAAATTGTTAAGTGATTATGTTCTAGGCAGAGTATCTATTTTGGATATTTATTTTTATGATGATGCAGATGAAGATGGACTTTGTGACTTTATGGAAATATCTTTATTAAAGACAAATCCTGATTCTTCAGATACTGATGGAGATACACTTTCTGATTTTGATGAGGTAGTGTATACAAAAACATCTCCAACTGATAAATATACCAACAAACTATCTGTTACAGATGCAAATGATGATAGTGATGGTGACAAACTTTCAAACAAAGAAGAACTTTCTTACAAAACTAATCCACTTTTGAGTGATTCGGATTTTGATGGTGTCAATGATTATGATGAAATAAAAAAATACATGACAGACCCTAATAATGATGATTCAGACAATGATAATATCATTGATGGTGATGAAATTAAACTTGGTTTAAAAGCCAACACTGATAAATCTGACGGGACATTGATTGATAGTCAACGTACTTTTAAGCAAAACATCGGGAAAGCAAACGAAATTTTATCATATATCAATGCTGATGATAACCCTTATGAGTTATCAGTAGATATAGTATCAGCAGGAATAGCAGAAAAAGAATTATCTGTATCAGTCGGAGAATTTTCCAATTGTTCGGAAGATGAAAAGATTATAGGCAAGTCTGTATCGTTAGATTATAATGATAATTTAAGTGTAGATTCTGCAAAAATCTATTTTTCACCTCGAAAAATAGAGGGTAAAATCAGTGATTACATGATTTTTGAATTTTTCCCTGACAATAACTATTTACTTCCTGTAGAAACTAAATATACAGATTCTTCAGCTTATGTAGAAACAAAAGATTTAGGTACATATTGTCTTGTTAATGTTAAGGATATTGTTGAAACAACTAATGAAAATTCAAGATTATATAGCAATGATACTCAAATCTTATCTTCTGAAAATGTATCATTTTTCAAAAATATTGTATTAGATTATGAACTTGGTGAAACAGAAATTGTATTTTTAGTGGATATATCAGGTGCTTTGGATTCAAATCTTGAGGAAACCAAAAACAGTATACATGATTTTAGTCAAGCTTTATTTGAACATACTGGAAATGGTGTGGTATCAATATTTGGTTATTACGCTAATCCTACAACTGCCCAAACACAAATAATACCGTATGCTGATTCAAATAAGAATACAATACTTAGTTCTATGAAATCAATCAATGAAGCTTTAAATGGAATATCTTCTTATACAACAAACAAAAATAATCCTTTGATTTCACCGATTAGTTTAGTGGAAACATTGTTAAATGATAATCTGTTTTCTTCTACTTGTCCTAATAAGTATGCATTTATAATCTCCGATTCGACATATTCATTTACTAACAGTTCTGGTTTTAGTCTTGTTGTGCCTAAAACAACTTGTAATTCTTTAAAAAATATTTACAATAATGATGTTCACCTTAATTTTATTTTATCAGAAGATAGTTTCAAACAAACTAAAGCGGTAAATAATTTAAAAAAAGAATGCCAGCCTTATGATTTTGGCATATATTCCAAGTCAAAAACAGGATATTTTGCAAATGATATGTATGCAAAGATATACTCCGATGCCGTAATTGATTTAAAATCAGAATGTATTACGTATACTTGTTCAATAAATCCTAATAAAATTCCTAAAAAAGTTCAAAGAAATGCATTTATAAATAGTTTGCCTAAATCTATGGACTTATCAAAAGTTCCTTCGGCAGATGCAGACGGTAACATTGACTTTAAGGACACTGTTGATAAAATGGGAGTAAAGTTTGAAAACCTCCGTTCTGCTTGTGATATATTTGATTTAACCCGTAAAGGTTACGAACAATTAATGGCAAATCAGAAAATGTCTGTAAACCTTATTATAGGTGCTGTTCAAGTAACACCTTTCAGTGATAAGGTATTGTATGCGGATAATGATAATGATGGTATTCCAAATAAAGATGACCCATATCCTGATGAGCCTTTTGATGATAGATTTGAAATAATAAATAGTTTTAATTATGAACCTACAATAGATTTTGTTGAAGAGCGTTATAAAAGAAGTCAAGAATGTTATGGTGGCACTACTATTACTGGACCGAATGGAATTGATAAAAAAGTTCCGTCTGCATATGGTAGTAATATTTTGGGGTTACTAGCATCTTTTGCATCAATGGATAATAAATATTCAATTGCCGATGAAATTATTAGTGATGTATTTGGAATAAAGTATAGTATTGATTTCTATAATCACCAGGAAAGAAAAAATAACACTAAATCAATGGATCATGCGGCAGATGCATTACTTCATTATTTTGAAGGTAGTGGAGAACCAGTTACATATTTAGAAAATGATATTTGTGAATTAATTTCTTCATCACTTAATAATTTAGATCACTTACATAGAAATATTACACGTGTTATGAAATGTGCCGAAAGTACAGTTACTGATAATGGAACAATCATTTTGGCTACTAAAAGTGATTCTAGTATCAAAGCTATTTGTTTTGATAGTAAAGGAGCAGAAGATGGAGGAGCAGCGTGCGATATAAATGATGATCCTAAAACCGCACTTCATCATAATAGTGGATTAATTCATTGTAATTATACACATAGAGATTGGCAAAACACTTTTGGTGAATCATTTGGTAGTATAGTTGCTGAAATTAATCGTTCTGGAAATAAATATACAATGAATTATAAATATTATGTTATAGATTTGTATGAATGGGCATTTCATTCAGATAAAGATCCATTATCATATATCTTTCATGTATATCACGAAAATGGATTAGCACAAGAATATATCATTAAAGGTAGTTTTGAAGGTACTATTACTTGGTCGGCTGGTGAAACAGCTTTTTATCCAAATGTGATTAATCAAATCAAAAAAACGTTAGAATATTGGGAAGGCTCAACTTGTTGGGAAATGAGCAATGAATATGATAGATTAATCGATAAAGTTGGCAATTTTTACAATTAAGTTCATTTATAATGGTGAATATTATGAAAAAAAATAAACATATATTAAAAAAAATATTCATATGTATTATTGCTAATACTTTATTCTTAGGAATGATTTATTATTTTATAAATAAAAATCAAACCTTTGGTTATATATCATTTATTAATTCAGTAGCTGAAAATCATTATAATTCATTCAATAATGGATTGATAGATTATAATAATATTTTTTCTATTTATAAAAATGAAGAGTATATAATTTATGGGGAATGCCATGATTATGATTATTATGTTGCATATGCTAATGATTTAATAAAAAAAGATACTTTAATTTATGGCTCAAATGATAAAAAAGCCAATAATTATTGGGCAATAAAAATCAAAAATAAAGTTATAATAGAAGTATGGTCGTCCAATTATCCATTGAAAGAAGAACAGCTAAATCCATATACTATTGAAGAACAATATAAACAAGTACATTTATTTGAAAAATTTAACAGTTCTAAAGCTATTGGCTATTATAATGCGGAAAATAAATAGGAGATCAAATTATCCATTTAAAAAGAACAGCTTACTTAAAAACAAGGTAATTTAAACCCATTAGAAACAATTTTAACTTCTAAAAATTTATAAACCACAATTTATTGGATTAAAGAATAAATTTTCAGGTGCAGGCTGTAGTCTGCACCTTCTTTGTACCAAAGTCAAGCATGCCAGATGACTTTTTTATCAATGATTTTCTTTGTAGCCCTTGATATACCAACGAACACAAATATATCCAATATGGCTTAATATAAGTATAAGCACTATATTTAGTGGTATAAACTCCGCAAACCATATAAGCACTGCCACACTTACCATCACTACTAACAAGCTGATTTCGTCATAACAATATTCTTGATAGATGTTTATAACAGCTCTGCCACCAAAAAACACAATCGCACCGATTATGCCAAATGTCACAATAGCAACAAATATGACCGCTACTGGTTCAGGAATGCCAATAGCCCCTGTTATTTGTCCTGATATGCCATCAATGATGCCTGTCACTTTCGTAAACATATTCACAATGGTGTCAAAGACACTTACACAATCAGATACAACACGTTCCGACTTAAATCCTGTAAACAGGGTAGCAAAACCACTATAAGCAACCAGTATAATCATTACCCATTGCCATTTTATGCGAAATTGGTCATTAAGTTTTTCTGCTTTTCTGTCTATAATTTTCTTTTCTGAAGCTATCAGGTTGTCATATTCGGATTTTTTCTTTTCAGCTTTTTCTTTTTCAGAATTAGCTTGAAAAACAGCTGTATTTGCACTTTTTTCAGCGTTCAAAGCCTCCTCTCGACTTCTGTTCACTTCGTTCTGCCAATGCTTTTCTTTCTCTCTCAGTCTGTTCTGCAAGTCTTCGGCTTTCTTCAACTCTAAATCGCTCTCGTTCAACTTCTCTATCAACTCGGCTTGCTGTACTACTTTTGACTTTAGTATCTGCTTGTCTGAGAGCAGCTCTTGTATCATTTCTGTCAAGTCTGAGTTCTTTACTAATAGCTGTTGATTGGTTGAGAACAGCTCCTGATTCTTTGAGGATAGTTCCTGTATCAGAAATAATAGCTCGTCCATACTGGGCGACTGCTGAGGCTCTATTGGCTTGTTCGTATTCTTCTTGCTGTTTTCGTGCATTGTCCTCAAACTCACGTTCCAATCCCTCCTTGCTGAAGTCCGTATGATAATATTTTTCTAACTTGATGTTCCTGATTTTACACTGCTTTTCGCCTTGTTTCTGCCTTGCAAGGTCTGTAAATGTAATATATTTTCGATTGTCTGTCCAGACAACGCTATAACCGTTAATATTCATCAGTTTAATGAAATGTTCACGGCTATTGGCTTGCTCTCTGCAATCCATAATCGCAAGGGCAATATCCTGTACATAACTTTTCACTTCGCCCTGCTCTGCCCTTTGTAACAGCCTATACTGCTCTTTCTTGTACGATGTTGTTTCTTCTTGCTTTTTGCCGTCAAATGTTCTTCCTTTTTGAGTTAAGCTAAATCCATGTTCAAGGCATATTTTGTCTGATAGGTCTTTCATTTCCTGTAATTCCGTACTTTTCTGCTGAAATTTATGTCCATCCTCAAAGCTCACAGAATTGAGAATAAAGTGAGTATGTATATGTTCTCGGTCTTGATGCGTTGCTATAAGCACCTCAAATCCTTTGAACTGCGGACAGTTTTCTACAAATTCCTTTGCAATATTATGTGCCTGTTCGGGTGTTATTTCTTCATCAGGAGCGAAACTCTGCACAAAGTGCTTGTAAGTTCTACCATCCGTCTTGTTCCAGATTTCTTTTGTGATTTGCATTTCGTCGTATGCAGTTTCAGATGAAGTTAGATTATAGCCACTCAATAATTTTTGTTCTGTCTTTTCTTCCTTGCTGACATAAGCTATAGCCGTCTTTATCGGCGACTTTGAAGATACTGCCTTAATGATTGCCATATGCTCTTAAGCTCCTCCTGTGCGGTTCTAAGTGCGGATAGTGTCTGCGGTAATTCATTGTTGTAATCAACAAATCCTCTTGTATTAAGTTGCAATGCTATCTGGTTGATGTTATTTCCTTGCCGGCTTAGTTCCATGCCTTGATGTTTCAGTTCGATAACAAGTTCTTTCAAATCTTCGCTCTTGATAATTGGGACTTGCATTACTGCTCTAAGAATATATTCCTGATTGTTCAGTCCGCTTTCTGCTATCTTCTTCATAATGATTTCATATTCTTCTGCTGATACTCTAAATGTCATTTGCTTTGGTCTTTTCGTGTTCATTGTTTTTTCTCCTCTCGCTGATTCGGGGGGCAAGGGGGTGTCCACCTTGCAAGCTACTGAAGTTTATCACATTAAGTGATAACACTTTAGGTAGCTTGCACTCTCTTTTATCTCACAACCTTATTATAACATATAATGCAGATTAAGTCAAGTAGGAAGACACAAAGGGAGTGGGCAAAAACGGTTTTTATGAAATCCGAAGAATTACCCATTTAACTTCTTCTTACTGTAATATTGAATAAAAACACATGTGATACAATCTGCAAAACAATTATTAACACCGCAAAAAGTCCACTCCCGACACAAAAAAACAGCACCTTGTGGTGCTGTTAGTAGTATTATTCTTCATTGATTTAAGTTCAGCAAGTTCTTTAGTGAGTTCAATAACCGTCGTCTGCTCTGCGTGAAGTTTGTCAAGAAGTTCTTTCTGCTTTGATGTTGCTTCATCAATAACCTTCTTCAGTTCAATATTTGCTTTTTTCTCTACTTCAATAACTGCCTTATCAAGTGCGATTTCTGCACGTTCTAAAGCATTCTGTTTGGATTTCTCAGCTTCTTCTTTTGACCTTACCAGTTCAGCCTATAATGCTTCTGCTCGACTTTCTGCTTCTTTTTGTGAGTTCTGTGCCTGTTCTGCTGTTGTATAGCTTCATTGGCTTTCTTGATGGTATCATTAGCTTGTGCTTGAGTGAAAAGAAAATAATTGTCACCATGACAATCCTATTTTAAAAAGTTTGCTGCTGTTTTTACGGATACTCTTGACAAATCAATCTTCATCTACTATAATAAAAAAAGCAAATAAAAACGCCGTTAAAGTGCGACCAACACTTTAACGGCAGGGTAGCATTTGGTAGGGCAGCAAACCAACCAATACTATATTACATTCTGATTATATCAAACGAAAAAGGTTTTGTCAATACCTAAAAAGCTGATAAATTTAAGAACATAGTAAGATGTTACCTCCTATATTTGCGAATATAGGGTATTTTTGTACCCTTTTGCAAAAAAATAAGCTTTTAAAGCAGGAAAGGACTTACTATGAACGAAACAACTGAAAAATTAAAACCGCATCTTCTTGATTACATACAAGAAGTAACAAAGAAGTCAAAGGGAAAAAACCAGTATATATGCCCATTCTGTAACAGCGGTACAGGGCATAACGGCACAGGAGCGTTTACCGTATACCCTGATACCAACAGTTATTATTGCTTTGCTTGTGGTGCAAACGGCGATATATTCACGTTGCACGCCAAACTGAACAACCTGTCACTTGATAATGACTTTATACAGATTGTTGATGAACTGGAAAAGAAATTCAATATGGTATCAACACATTCCACAAGCAAGCCTGCAACTGAAACATGGGTACAACTCCGCACTCACATATATCAAAGCATGAACCATGATAACATAGCCATAAAGACTATCTATCGCAAGCCCGACGGCTCTAAAACGGCTATATGGCACAGATATGAGGGGAGAACCCTTGTAAAAGGACTGAATGGCTTGAAAATGCCGTTGTATCACGTCTATAATCTCGCTGATAATACTAAGCCTATATTCATTGTTGAGGGTGAAAAAGACGTTGAAACAATGGAAAAACTCGGATATAT
>CAMWQI010000059.1 GCA_947176345.1 uncultured Ruminococcus sp. | reverse complement strand
CATTTATAGTTGCCAGTATTAAGGTCATATAAATCTTTACCCAATTACCATTCCAAGAAAAAGTCATCAAATATATTTAATCTAAAATCTATGTAAAAAAAAAAATACATGGTAATCGCATCAATTTATTAATATTTATTTTATCATGTTCAATAATCTTATCATATTCTTCCCAATTAGAATCGTAATTATTCTTTTCATTAGAAATCATTGTTTGTACAGACATACGAATTCGATTTTGAGCATCCGCAGATAATTCGTTGAATTTTTTTAATATGTACGAATTAATTATATAATCATTTTCAGATGTTTTATCAGCTAAAAATCCCCTGATATTCGCTAAAGATAATAAATGTTTAATGTTTTTCTTATATAAAGATATTGCCTTGTCCTGAAAGTTATCACGAGTGGCTATATAAATTCCTTCAAATGCTCCATTACTATCGAAGATTATTTTCTTTAAGTCTTTTTCTTCTTTAGCAGAATAAAAAAGAATGTCTGCATCTATTTCATTGTTTCTCAATATATTAATTACTTGATTTCCGAATATTGCACTGGAAATATTATAATCAACAAAAATCATATCATATACTTTGAAACCTACAGATTCATTTGACAGTCTCTCTATTATTGAGTCGACATTTGCAACATACTCAATATTGGTTAATAAATTGAAGCTATCAATCCTTAATTCAAATAATTCTTGTTCTTCTTTTTGCCAACCAGGGCTATCATCAATCCACAATATATTTATATCAAATCTCATTTCTTTATCCTCATATTTAATTCAAATCCCATAGTATTCTTATCATTAATCGTAACTGAACCATTCATACTTTCCATTATTTCTTTTATATGGTATAATCCGATACCTGAACCTGTTTGTGTATATCCTTTGCCAAATTCAAACAAAGAATTTAACTCAGAAACCTTCCTCCATTTGTTATCATTGCCATTGTCCACTGCATCAATAAAATAGTATTCTTCGTTTTCGTACATACGAAAAGTAAGAGAGGTGGCATGAGCTTTTTGAGAATTACTTAAAATGTTTTCTAAAACAACTGCAATATTTTGTGGAGCAAACTTTATAATAGCTTGCCCGTTGTTTTCCACAATTATTGTTATTTCTCTATGGTTGAAAATTGTTTTACAATAATCTGATATAAAACCAAAAATATCAGCTTCTATTTTTTCTTCTTGCGTGTTAAACGTTGCTTTCATACCATAAGTTAAATTTGCTTTTACTCGTTCTGCGCTAAATGATATAGACTTAATATCATCCCATACATTCTCTAATGTTAATCTGCCCATATTATTCTTTAAAACAAGTTTTTTAATAATAGTAGTGATAGTATTTATATTGATTTTTGCCATATGTAATCGTTTGGCAATGTCCATTTGATTAATTGATAAACTATCCATTAGAAAGCTAGTTCTTTTCTTTTCCGTACCTAAATCAGCATTTACGGTTTCTAATTTTTCATTTAATTTTTCCGCTTTTCTTTCAGCGGCTTTCTTTTCTGATAATGCAATTTTGCGTTCTTCTTCGGCTTGTTTTCGAGCTTGTTCTTCTTTTTGACGTTTTTCTTCTTGTTGCTGTTTGATTCTCTCGTAATAATCTTTTTCTTCTTCTCGAATTTGATGACCAATTTTCACACGTTCTTTAATTAAAGATGATATTATTGGTTTTAATATTTCTATAAGTAATAAAACACGCTCATCGTCTTCTATAAAACCTTGACGATTAGATGTTGCAATATCAGCTAATCTATTATCGTCTAAAATATCAAAACTAATTTCACCCTCAATATAATTACTAAATGCTTGCGTGTTTTTTACATAATCTAAAAAATTTTCTACTGCAAGTTTATTGCGAACATATAATCTTAATTGATTAGGACTATATGTTTTATTTTTCAAAAATTCGGGGTCGTTTATTACAGCATCTTCTTTGTTAATTGAGGAATGTATACCAATCCAACCAGTCATTTTATATGGAATTTCGGTTTCAGTTAATGTACCATCTTTTTGAATAAAATGTCTCTTTCCACTAGTATTTGGAAAATCTTTAATGTTTAACATCAATACATCCCTTGGAATTGATTCTATTGCTTCTACTGATGAACGAAATCTTACTGTATTGGATAATTTTAATGCATAGTCATAATCTGTATTATTATAAAACGCATACATATTTTTAAAAGCGATAGATTTTTCAACTTTTTCAAAAATACATTTTGTTGATTTTTTTGTAAGAAAAGCTACTTCCACTTTTCCGTGAAGCGAATTCAATAAATAAAAATCTGAGAGGCGAGCTTTTAATCCAGCTAAAGATTGTTCACCAAAATTTGTTAAATCTACATCTGTCAGTTTAATCATTGTTCCTGTTTGAAAACTATCCCAATCAGATTTAGTTTCGATATTAATTTCGTCTATATCTTGTCTATCTAAGTGAGGTATATCAGAATCTTTTGCATTTGAAGCATCTAAACACCAGGCCGAAACCTCATCTTTAGTTTTTGAGATTAAGTAATAACGATGCGATAAGAATAAAGCAGCAAGTTTTCCTATGCCTTTTCTTCCCATCAATTGATTTTTTGTTTTTTCATCAATAGTTGCATCATCTCTTTTGTCCTTACCTATAAGTGTATACTTTTCTGAAAGGTCATTATAACCCATTCCATAACCATTATCAAATATTTCAATGACAGAATGTTCTTTATCAATTGCATTGATATATATTTTTACATTAGTTGCTTTAGCATCAAAACCATTAGCAACAAGTTCTGCGATTGCTGTCCATGCATTTGAATAAAGTCCTTTTCCAAGGAGTCGAAGAGCCAAGTATGAAAAATTAAAATAAATTTTATTATCGGAATTATTCATATATTACTCTCCTTAATATTACGATATTTTTCAAAAGGTATTTTTTCAACTTGTTTTGATAATGCTATTGCTAATAATGGCGGAACTGCATTTCCTACCTGAGAATTACGTTCATGTTTATTACCAAAAAATCTGAACCAATCTGGAAACGATTGCAGTCTAGCTCCTTCTCTTGTAGATAAAGCTCTGTTTTGCAAAGGATGAATACATCGTAGTGCCGATGGAGTTCCCAAACTATTGGTGATGGTGGTGCTTGGTCTGTCCCACCATAAGCGACCATATGTATTGTTATATCCTGAAGTTAAATAATACTTTTTGTCAAGTTTGCCGTTTTCAATAAGATTATTTATATAAGGTCGACCTTCACCTTGTGGTACAGCCTTTATTACTGCAGTTATCTTTTCACCATATATACCACAAAAATGGTCATATAAAATATTTTGGTTGCCACGCATTAATTTTTGAAAATCTGTGTGTGGGTCATCATTATATGATTCTATAGTTTGACCACAATTTAATATTGGTAAATCTGAAATAGCACCTTCAATTGTTAGATAAGGAGTAGTTTCATTATCATGTGTCGCTTTGGGAAATGTCCATTGATAGTCAACATCATTTCTGATACCTACAATAAACACTCGTTCTCTGCTTTGAGGAACACCAAAATTTTTTGCATTTAGTATTTCAGTATAGAGTATATATCCTAAGTCATTATCTATATTATTAAACAATTCAGTAATATCTTGCATAACAGGTTTATTATTATTATTTTTCATAGATAATAATCCAGTTACATTTTCAAAAATAAACATAGTAGGACGAAAAATTTTTAACATACGTGTATACTCTTCATACATTTTAGCACGTTGGTCATATTGCCGCTTTCCAACAGTGCTATATGATTGACATGGAGGACCACCTATTATTAAATCTACAGGTTCGTTTATAAAAATATTATTGTTTTTCAGACTTTGAAATGTGATATTAGCAATATCACATTCCATTAATGGTATTTTAGGAAAATTAGTAGAGAAAGCTGTTGCAGCCTGATGATTATATTCGTTTGCAAATAAAAAATTAAATTTGTTATTCTTCACAAATTTATTAGCTTTGACTTTATATGAAAAACCAAATGTTAATCCACCCGCTCCAGAAAATAAATCTATTACATTTATCATACTATACCTCATAAATTTATTGCCAACGATTAATAATTAATATTTACCACAAACTACTGGTTACAGTTTAATTATTTTAGAATAATACTTTTTGTTTGTATTAATGTACTATTTATAATTATTTCATATATACTGTAAATTTTTGGTTTATAAATTTGAAATTTTAGATTATTCCAAAGATATTACTTTATTTTCTAATTAAAATCTTTAAATTTATTATACACTAATCTCACTATTTTGTCAAGGTCTTTTCATAAAAAATAAATAATTTTGAATTCGTCAACAAATTGTGAAT
The DNA here is from genome assembly GCA_947176345.1 of uncultured Ruminococcus sp. GTDB lineage: Bacteria > Bacillota > Clostridia > Oscillospirales > Ruminococcaceae > Ruminococcus. Next base: position 8,049 of record CAMWQI010000059.1, on the reverse strand, counting down.
AGAAACAGTTTTTGAATTTTTTTATTTAAAATAATGTGGGATTTCTTAATTAAATAGGCTAAAACTATATTTTAGAGAGTAATGTCTTCAATTTATTCATTGTTTATTAGTGTGAAAAATTTACTCATTAAAGAATTATGATAAAAATATTGAAAATTATCTTTCATTATCAATTTGTAAATTATTTTTGAAATAATCACCAGTCTGGTTCTTCCAAAAAACAGTCTATTCATTAAAACAATCAAATTTCTTTTTCCCTTATATCAATAAAACATTATCTCGAATTCTGAACAATAGACTACTTTTTGGAAGAACCACCAGTCTGACCCCAATCTCTACCCCAAAAAAGTTGCTCACGTTGCGTAAGCTGAGTAATATAAAATTTCAGAAACAACGTAAAATTGGCATATTTTAACGTACTGCGTAGGCTGAGAAACGGTAAAAATCTCATTGTAAATCCCTCATAACCCGAAGGTCGTTGGTTCAAATCCAGCCGCCGCAACCAGAAAACCCCGTAAACAAGTCGTTTGCGGGGACATTTTTTTATCTGTATAGCTGAAAGTAGCACTTCATACCCTTACTGTACCCTTACAGAGTTTTGAGTTTATGGGTATGGAGCTATTTTTTTGATTAGTGTGTTAACCGAGGTTAACACATGACAGTTACTTTCAGTTTGTAACTTTAAGAATTATATTATTAATTTTTCAGGTGTTATTTGTGGTAAATGCTGACTTTTTATTTTGGACATTTGTTTGTTAAAAAATACAAAAACATTCTTGATATTAGGGTTGTTTATTTCTTGGAAATATGCTATAATTAAAAAAACAGTATATTAAAAGGAGAAAAATTATGACATACGGAAAATCAATTGAATTATTCCTCGTGAATGGTACTGCTGACAGCATCATTACTGCGGAACTTTCAAACTGGAACGGCAAGGCAATAAAAATTCCTCGTATCGAGGTTGCAGGCTGTAAACGAGATGATATTATTCAGGCAGGTGTATATTTTCTGTTCTGCAAAGAGGACGATGGTTCAGATTCTGTTTATATTGGTGAGGCGGAAAATGTAAAGGAACGTCTGATACAGCATATGCGTGACTACAATACAGAAAAAGAAAAGTATTACTGGAGTACAGCGGTTATTTTTACGGGCAGGGACTTGAATAAAGCTCTGATTCGTTATCTTGAAAACCGTTTTGTAGAAACTGCCAGAAGTATGAAAAGATATATTGTTCTGACAAAAAATACATATCGTAATACTGTAATGAAAGAATCACAGATTTCAGCAATGGAAGAGTTTATAGAAAACGTTAAAATTCTGCTTAATGCGTTGGGATATAAAGTTCTTGAGCCACTGGACAAGCAGGATAAAGTTGAAAACGATGTATCAGACAAGGAACAGTCCGAAGCAATCGCACTTCATCTGGAGCGTACTATTAAAGATGTCGGAAAAATAGAAGCTGACGGAATGCGTACAGCAGAGGGATTTGTTGTTTTGAAAGGTAGTCATATATCACCGGTTGATGATGACACAATTTCAACGGCACTCAAAGAACAGCGGAAAAAAGCAAATATTGAATCAGGAGTTTTAAAGGAAGATATGCTGTTTTCGAGTCCATCTCATGCAGCAAGGTTTGTTATTGGTAAAAGTGCCAACGGTCTGACAAGCTGGAAAACAAGTGACGGTCGCTTGCTGAAAGATATTGAAGATATTTAAATAAAAAGGAGTAAAAACAATGCCGACGCTTGACTGGATAGGAAAAGATAAAGTAATAAATCATCATATGGAAGTGCCATACAGGGTGCTTGACGAGCAGTATAGTTACGGAGAAGACAGCGAAAACATGATTATTCACGGCGATAATCTTTCTGCATTGAAAAGCCTGCTCCCACAGTATGAGGGAAGAATAAAGTGTATCTACATAGACCCACCATACAATACCGGCAACGAAGGTTGGGTTTATAACGACAATGTCAATGACCCACATATTAAAAAGTGGTTAGGAGAGGTAGTAGGCACGGAGGGTGTGGATTTATCCCGTCATGATAAATGGTTATGTATGATGTACCCACGACTTAAACTTCTACACAGACTTCTTTCAGATGACGGTGCTGTTTTTATTTCTATTGATGATAATGAAAAATTTTATTTGAAGATGATTTGTGACGAAATTTTCGGGGCAAGAAATTTTATTGCAGATATTGCAGTAATTAACAATTTGAAAGGCAGGAGCGACGGCAAGTACATAGCGACAGCACACGAAAGTCTGTTGATTTATCATAAAGGCAATTTTATTACAAATGGTGTTGCTGTTCCGGAAGAATATGACAAAGAATACAAACTAAATGATGAGTATGGTCGCTATCGTTTACAGGGACTTAGAAAACGTGGCTCTAATTCAAGACGGCAAGACAGACCGAATATGTGGTATCCGTTCTATTATAACGAAAAAGAAAATCGTCTGTCTTTGGATAAATTGCACAATAACGATATTGAAATACACCCGTTTTTAAGTAATGGTGAACAAGGGTGTTGGCGTTGGGGACGTGAAACAGCTATTTCACGCATAAAGGAACTGACAGTACAGCTTGTAAAGGGCAGAAATGAATATGATGTTTTTCAGAAGGATTATATTACAGACGAAAAAAGAATAAAACCGAAATCTTTCTGGAACGGTTCGGAGTTTTCAGCAGAAACTGGTACTTTAGAAATTAAAAGTATTTTGGGAAAAGGTGCTTTTAATACACCTAAGCCAACAGGTATTATTGAATATATTCTGGAGCAGGCAACCGACAAAAATTCAATAATCCTTGACAGTTTCGCCGGAAGTGGCACAACCGCTCACGCCGTCCTTAACATGAACAGGGCGGACGGCGGAAACAGAAAATTCATACTTATTGAGATGTGCGACTATGCCGAAACTATCACCGCAGAACGTGTAAAGCGTGTAATTGACGGTTACGGCGAGGGCAAGAAAAAAGTTGATGGCACAGGCGGAGGATTTAAATTTTACGAATTGGGCGAAAAACTTCTTAATGGCGAGTATCTCAATGAAAATGTCGGCACTGATAAAATCCGTGAATATGTCTATTTCACCGAAACAAAACAGCACGTCACCGATAAGGGCGACGAGCCGTATTTTATGGGAAAATACTTTGATACTGCATATTATTTCTATTACGAAAAAAACGCCGTCACGACGCTTGACAGGGCATTTATGCACACAGTGAAAACAACAGCGGAAAGTTATCTGATATATGCGGACAAGTGCATTATCAGCGACGAGGAACTTGAAAAAAATCACATAAAATTCAAGAAAATTCCCCGTGACATCACGAGATTGTGAGGTGAGTATATGGAACTTAAAAATTATCAGAATGCTGTCATGAAAGACCTGACAAGCTATATTTCGATTCTGAATAAGGAAAATGATTTGATTAAAGCGTGGAAACGTTACTGGAATGAAAAGGATATTTCAGTAGGTGTGGGCGGAGTTCCAAAGTATAACAATTCAATTAAAGGAGTTCCGCACGTCTGCATGAAAGTCCCTACAGGTGGCGGAAAAACGTTCATGGCGTGTGCGTCCGTGCGGAAGATTTTCGACGGATTACAGCGGAAATATAATAAACTTGTAATATGGCTTGTGCCAAGTGACCCCATACTTGTACAGACTGTAAAAAATTTAACAAATGTAAATCACCCATACAGACACCGACTTGATACGGATTTTGCCGGATGTGTTGAAGTGTACACAAAAGAAATGCTCCTGAACGGTCAGAATTTTTCGCCCGATGCAGTCCGTGAACAGCTTACGGTATGCATTTTAAGTTATCAGTCATTGCGTATCGACGACAGAAAAAAAGAAGGTCGCAATGCATACAAGGAAAACGGAAATTTGTTGAAATTTGCGGAATATTTCGGAAATGATATGGATTTGCTTGAAAATACACCTGATACTGCATTGATACAGGTGTTGAGGAATTTAAATCCCGTTGTAATCGTTGATGAGAGCCATAATGCCGGAAGTGATTTAAGCATTGAAATGCTGAATAATCTGAATCCGTCGTTTGTTTTGGATTTGACTGCAACACCACGGAAAAACAGTAATATTATTTCCTACGTTGACACACGTGAACTCAAAAAGGAAAATATGGTAAAATTGCCTGTTATCGTGTATAATAGGACTTCCCGAAATAGCGTTATTGATGATGCGATACATCTCCGCAACGTGCTTGAAAAGCAGGCAATTGCAGAACAGAGAATATATATCAGACCGATTGTTTTGTTTCAGGCACAGCCAAAAAACAACAACGACAGTGAAACATTCGACAAAGTAAAGAAAATTCTGATTGAAAAGGGCATACCTGAAGAACAGATAGCAATAAAAACATCTAAAATTGACGATATAAGCCAATTTAACCTTATGAGTGAAAATTGTCCGATAAGATATATTATAACCGTAAATGCCTTAAAAGAGGGCTGGGACTGCCCTTTTGCATACATACTTGCATCTCTTGCAAACAAGACTTCAAAAATTGATGTGGAGCAGATTGTCGGAAGAATACTCCGTCAGCCTAATGCAAAGAAAAATAAGTCTGCACTTCTGAATACATCATTTGTATTTACCTGTTCAAACGATTTCAGAAATACTCTTGAGAATATTGTCAAGGGTCTGAACGATGCAGGATTCAGCCGTAAGGATTACCGTGTAGGTGAAGAAGAACTACCGTTATTTGCACAGAACGAACCGGTGGAAGAATCGATACAGCAGGAATTTTCTGAACCAGCGGAGCAGGATTCCTTTGATGATATTGACACATCGGTTATTTCCGCTGCACCTGTTTCAACGACCACTGAAATACCTGAAAATATATCCATAATGATTTCACAGGCACAACAACAGTCAGAACGGTATGAACAGGAAGCAGAAGAAAATGATAATTCAGGATTTTTAGGCGGTGAATTAGGCGACATGATAAAACAATATCATATACAACCACAGTATGAAGAACAGGTGAAAAAATTACGTATACCACAGTTTTTTATGAAATCCACACCGGATTTGTTTGGCGGAGATACTGTGTTTCTTGACAAAAACAGTCTGCTTGAGGGATTCAATCTCAGTGAGCAGGATGCAAATATTAATTTTACGTTGTCAAGCGGTGAAATGTATACTGTTGATATTCAGTCACAAGGTGATGCAGTTCCGAAATATAAAAAAGTTTCAAAGACTGAAAGTGAGTATATAAATGGTTTGCTGGCAAGGTCAGCACCGGAAGATAAAATTAAAAAATGCACCGAATATATCTGTCATGATATAAATCAGAACAATGCATTTGCAACACCTGAAGTTGATGAATATGTCAATCGGATTGTTTCAAATATGACTGAAGATGAACTTGCTGTAATAGAAACATCATTCACAACATATGCAATGAAAATAAAAGAGAAAATTAAAGAATTGCAGGAAGTGTATATGGAAAAGCAGTTCTATAAATGGCTTGACAGTGGAAAAATTGTCTGTCAGGAAGAATATAGTTTCCCGATAGTTATTACACCGTCAACATCAAATGATTCTGTACCGCTGTCACTTTACGATGCCGAATACGATAAACTTAACAATGAAGAAAAAAATATCCGTGACATACTTGCAGGCACGAACAGCGTCGAATGGTGGCACAGGATAATTGAAAAAAAGGGGTTCTGTATCAATGCATTTATCAATCATTATCCAGATTTTATTGTAAAGATGAAGTCCGGCAGAATTGTTGTTGTGGAATATAAAGGTGGCGACCGTGACAACAGTGACAGTAAAACAAAGCTGAAACTTGGCAGACAATGGGCATCTTATGCAGGAACTGAATATCGATATTTTATGGTATTTGATAGTAATCCGATTGAAGATGCGTATACACTTGATGATTTTGCAGATATGCTGAAAAATATATAGTGAGTATTAAATTAACAAAAAATAAAGAGCGGAGCAATTAAGCTCCGCCCGTGTTTTCAGAAAAGTCTAGCAATTTTGTTCATGCTGTCACGCATAAGGTCAAGCGATGAGTGACAATATAAGTCCATAGTTATCTGGACTGTAGCATGACCTAAAATATCGCTGAGAGCCTTGACGTTCACGCCGTTTTCGATAGCTCTTGTTGCAAAAGTATGTCTCAGAGCGTGGAAATTAGCATGTTCAATTTCAGCGATTTTAAGCAGATAATTCAAAGCGTCACGCATTGTATGGGGTTCAACGCACGTACCGAATGGCATCGAAAAGACAAAACCGTTTGGAATAATCGGAACGCCTAAAGACATATATTCCTGCTGCTGACGTTCCTTGTGTTCAAGCAGTTTTATCCAGACATTCTGCGGTACTGGAATTTCCCTGTAACCTTTTGGAGTTTTGACATTGCCTTCAATGAGCGTAGTGGAGCAGGTATCTTCATCGTCCTCGTCAATTTCTTCAAGTTCGTTCATATTTTTCTTTATACGCTGTAAAGTTCTGCTGACTTTTATGGTCTGCCTGTTGAAGTTCACATCAGTCCAGCGTAATGCACAAAGTTCGCCTATGCGTAAGCCTGTTGCAAGGTCAAAAAGAATTGCAAAGCCAAGTCTGTGAGTATGTATTACGCTTAAAAGTTTTGCCTGCTCATCAATGGAAAGTACACGCATTTCACGTTTTTCTTGTCGTGGGATTACAGTTCCGTGAGTTGGATTGTTCATAATAATTCCGTTTATACAAGCCTGCTCCATAGCCTGGTGAAGCATATTGTGGAGATTTCGGATTGTTTTTGCAGATAGACCTCCCTTTCCGTCGGTTCTTCCGTTTTCAAACTTCTGGTTGTAGAAGTTCTGAATTACGGCAGGAGTAACTTGTTGTATCGGAATATCGCCTAATATCGGGATAATATGGTTATGAACATATCCCTCGTAGCTTATGTAGGTGGACGGTCTTATGCTTACAGAAGCATAGTTCTGAAGCCACTGTATAAGCCAGTCTTTAAGCAGAAGTCTGTTCGGAGTAACATAGGAGCCTGTCTGCTTGTTATGGAGTACGGCGTTAAGTTTTTCAGCAACTTCCTTACGTGTTTTGCCATAGACGGAACGCTGAATCTGTCTGCCGTTGTCGTCCCGACCGTCTGAATAACGTCCCTCCCATGTACCGTTGGAGCGTCTGCGGATTGAACCTTCATTGTTTCCTTTTTTCATTTGTAAATCACCTCGTTTGTGTTGTTGAGCCAGTTCAGAAAATTATCACGGGTCACACGTAACTGCTTGCCGAGTTTCAGAACCGGAAATCCCTTTGAGTTCATAAGATTGTAGCCGGAAGTCAGCGAGATATTGAGATAGCCCGCAATATCCTTTGCCGTCATTGTGAGCGGAAGCTCGTCATTGGAGCTGAATTTGGGTAGATTCATAAAAAAATACCGCCTTTCATATATTTTTTTATTTATATGTTGGGCGGTATTATTTTTTAATTTTCAGATTATGTCGTTAAATTTTATTGGTTACATTTCCATTTGAAAATCGCCGTAATAATCCTGACACTTGATGTTCTGTATAGTTGAATGGAGCAGGTCGCAGTCCATGAGCATATCTTCGATTTCGTCCGAACTGTAGCCGTAATCAAGCAGGAGTGCAACGTCGTCTTCGTCAATACCAAAAGTATTGCAGATGTCGAAAAGTAACTGTTCGTGCTGAGTATAGTAGCCATCGTCTAAATCATCATAGGAGTATTTCAGCCATGAAGTATATTTGAAATCGTCTTTATCCTCAAACTCCGAACGTGACAGAAAACCGTTGCTGTCGATTCTGAGAATATCACCATGAGCTGTTTCGATTTTTATGTATGGGATATTTTTCATACCAACTTTTTTCAGTGCATTATTCATGATTGATTCTGTTGAAGCATAAACATACAGACCGATTTCCTCAAAGTGAATCAGGAACATAGGGTTAGAGCCTTTGACAATATACAGCGAATTATCCTCATCAACGTGAATTCGACAGAAAAAATCAGTTAAGCAGACATAAAAAGCCCACCTGCAT
>CAMWQI010000058.1 GCA_947176345.1 uncultured Ruminococcus sp. | reverse complement strand
TAAAAGTTTTTAGTATAAAAAGCCATGTTGTTAGTGTAAATGCACTGCATAATGTGGTGAGCATTACTGCAAAAGCTGTTATAGTTCCCTTATGTCCGAAATTCTTAGCCATAACAAAACAACTTCCTGTAGTAGCACTTCCGAGCATAACGAGTATGGCTATAAGTTTTTCGTCCCTGAATCCGAGATGTACAGCCATCGGCAGAAAAACCGCACAGAAAAGTATCAGCTTTATAAATGCCGTGCCGAGAGTTACAGGGAGTTTTCCTTTAGCCTCCTCAATCTTGAAAGACGCTCCCAGTGCGATAAGCGATAATGGCGTTGCCATATTTGCGAGGTATGAAACGGATTTTGATAAAATAACCGGCTGTGGTATTCTAAGCATTGACCATATTATGCCAACAGCTATTCCAAGAATAATAGGATTTGTGACAATGCCTTTTAAAGTATTCATGAAAAGCTGTTTTCCGGATTTTGAATTATTCTTGTCCGGAGACGTTAGCGAAAGTGTTATTACAGCAATGATATTATATATCGGAACAGTTCCCACAATCATAAGTCCAGCCATAGTCGCCTCACCGTATATATTCTTTACGAATGCTATACCAAGAATCGCCGCACTACTCCTGTAAGATGCCTGAATGATTTCACCGCGTTCAGATTTATCTTTATGTAAAAGTGAATATATTACAGCAATACATACGCTTATAAGAGTGGCGGTTATGCAGAAGACTACAAATTTAGAGTCCCATACCGCACGGAAATCAGCGGTTGACAAGTCCGAAAAGAGCAGAGCGGGCAGGGGAGCATTAAAGACGAATTTATTAATTTTTGCAGTGGTGTGGTCGTCAAGGAGATTTACTTTCCTCACAAACCACCCGAAAATCATCATCATGAATACCGGAACAGTCGCATTAAGACTGAACATTAAATTTTCAGCAAACAATTTTAACCCATCACCTTAAAAAATATCTTTTTTGGCTTTTATGTGCCGTCTTATCAGCACAAAAATCATAAGCAGTATGCAGAATATAAGGAATATTGGTACAAGCCATTTGTTAGTGGTTTCATCTTCAGCGGATTTCATTTCCGTCCATAAATTCTGCATTTTAAGGCTTGCCTCATCGGAGAGATTGACAAAAACTTCCGTTTTATCTGCGATGAATTGACTATCCGGATATGATATATGACTTTCCCGTACTTCCTCATCAAGCATATCAAAAGCCGCCTGATGCGGAGTTGAATAGCATATATAATCAATATTCGCATAGGCTATATCAGGTTCGCACATGAAATTAATGTACATTTCAGCGGCTTCTTTCTGCCGTGCTGAAGTCGGAATGCACATAGCATCAATGAAAAGATTAGTACTGCTTTTCGGCACAACAAAATTAAGGTCTTCATTTTCCGCAAGTATAGTCAAAGCATCACCGGCATAGTACGGAGCTATAAGTGCATCACCTGCACCCATTTTGTCGAAAACCTCGTCCATAACATAACCTTGTACAATTTTTTTCTGTTGAGTAAGTTTCCGTGCGGCGTTTTCAAGTTCTTCCGGATTTTCGGTATTAAGTGAGTAACCCAGCATAATTTCAGCTATAGCGAAAGCATCACGGGGATTATCAAACATAAGTATCTGGTCGGCATAGTCTTCATTCCAAAGTAAATCCCAGTCAATTTCCTCCTCCGGAATGTCAATTATAGTAGTATCGTAAATAATACCAACAGTTCCCCACGTATACGGCACACTGTAGGCGTTTTCGGGGTCATAAGCCTGATTTCTGAAATTTTCCATGATATATTGGAAATTAGGTATATTATCCATGTCAAGAGGCTGGACAAGTTTTTCATTAATCATTTTGCTTATCATGTAATCCGACGGAATAATAACATCATATGATGCACCACCGCCTTTGAGTTTCGCATAAAGTTCCTCATTTGTGGCGTAATTGGTATAATTTACTTTTATTCCGGTAAGTTTTTCAAACTCACTGTTTACGTCCAGAGTTCCCTCGTCCGCACCAGTGGAAATATATTCCCCCCAGTTGTAAACATTTATTGAAATGCCCTTATTCTTGAATTTAGTATAATATTCAGGGTCGGAAACAGTGAGAGTTTGCGCGGAAATTTCTTCTTCATCACCGGAATTTTCAGTGGGTTCGGAACTGCATGACACCATAGAAAAAGCTATCATTAATGCAGAAATAATTAGAGATAATTTTTTCATACGCCCTCCCTGTAGGAACTATTTTTCTTTGCGGATTTTGTTTCAATGATGTTCTTCACTATAAGGATTATAACAACCGCAATAAAAATAAGCGTTGAGAGTGCGTTTATTTCCGGTGAAACTTTACGTCTTGTCATTGAGTAAATAGTTATCGGAAGTGTCTGTGAAGTCGAACCACTTGTAAAGTAACTGACAACAAAATCATCAAGCGAATATGTAAAAGACATAAGGAAACCACTTATAACACCAGGCATTATTTCAGGGAGAACTACTTTCCGGAATGCGCTCACCGGACTGCACCCTAAATCCTGTGCCGCTTCAAAAATATGTGGGTTCATCTGATTGAATTTCGGCATGACATTAAGAATAACATACGGCACATCAAAAGTTATATGTGCTATAATCAGCGTGACAAAACCAAATTCAAGGTTCATTCTTGCTGCAAAAAACACAAATAAAAGCATAAGCGATACACCGGTTACGATTTCCGGATTGATAATCGGCATATTTGTTATATTCATAACAACTGCTTTAGGGACTTTCCGCATATGGTGAATGCCTATAGCCGCAAGAGTTCCGAGAACAGTAGATACTATACTTGCCACGACAGCTATAATAATTGTATTCACAAGTGATGATATAATAATCCTGTTATGGAAAAGCCGTTTGTACCAGTCAAGCGTAAATCCGCTGAAAACACTTCTGCTTTTTGTTTCGTTGAATGAAAACACTATAAGTACAAAAATAGGCACATAAAGAAACAATAATACAAGTATCAGATATATTTTACCAAGTTTTTTCAATATAATGCCTCCTTTACATAAGTACCTGTTCGTCGGGGTCAAACTGGTTCATTACCGTCATGATAACAAGTATAATAACCATAAGTACAAGCGAAATAGCCGCACCCAGATGTGGATTATAGGCGTTTCCGAGGAACTGCATTTCTATCAGGTCGCCGATAAGCAGATTTGAACCACCACCAAGCATTCGGGAAATAATGAACGTGGAAATAGCTGGTACAAATACCATAGTTATTCCGGACGTGATACCAGGCATACTTAACGGAATTATCACTCTGAAAAGCGTTGATGCTGAATTGCACCCTAAATCAGCGGAAGCCTCAAAAAGTGACTTGTCTATTTTTTCCATTACGGAGTATAATGGCAGTATCATGAATGGAAGATAGTTATAAACCATGCCTAAAACAACCGCACCAGAAGTATTTATAAGTTTCACTGAATCAAGACCAATTAAATTAAATAAGTGATTTATTATTCCGTTGTTACCTAAAATAGTCATCCATGCATAAGTCCGGAGCAGGAAATTCATCCACATAGGGAGCATTACAATCATAAGCATAGTGCCTTGTTTGTGCTTGTCCATGCGTGAAAGTATGAACGCCACCGGATAGGCTACAACAAGACAGACAGCCGTTGCAATCAGCGAAAGCCATATTGAACGCACAAATATATTTGCATACTGTCCAACATCGGATATGTATTTTATAGTGAAATTTCCGTCGTCAGTAGTGAATGCAAAGTATACTATCATTAAAAGTGGCACTACAATAAATACTACCATCCACACAAGGTACGGAGCAGAAAAATATTTCAGTTTCATGATTAGTCGCCCTCCGATTTTTTCATTATGTGAATGTCGTCGGGGTCAAAAGTCATGCCTATCATTGAACCCACCGGACAGGCTTTTGTTGAATGGATAATCCAGTTATTGTCCACGCTGTCAACGGACATTTCATAGTGTACGCCCTTGAATACTACTGACTCTACTTTTCCGGTAAGCTGTGCCTTTTCTACAGGAATAATCTTTACATCTTCCGGACGTATAACAACATCTACAGTCTCATCGGGTGAAAATCCCTTGTCAACGCATGGAAAACGTTTTCCGGCAAACTCAACAACACAGTCTTCAGGCATAGAACCATTTATTATATTGCTTTCACCAATAAAGTCCGCCACAAAAGCGTTTATGGGTTCATTGTAGATGTCGGTGGGAGAACCTATCTGTTGTATATAGCCATTATTCATAACAACAATGCTGTCACTCATAGTAAGGGCTTCTTCCTGGTCGTGAGTGACGTATACGAAAGTTAATTCAAGTTCCTGTTGTATTTTTCTTAGTTCAATCTGCATTTCTTTTCTTAATTTAAGGTCTAAAGCACCTAATGGTTCATCAAGGAGCAGGACTTTCGGGTGATTAACCAATGCACGTGCAATTGCTACACGCTGTTGCTGACCACCGGAAAGTCTGTTCACTGAACGCTTTTCAAATCCCATAAGATTTACCATTTCAAGCATTTCGCCTACACGCTTTAATATTTCCTTTTCCGGAACTTTTTTCACACGTAATCCGAAAGCTATGTTTTCATATACATTCAGGTGCGGAAACAACGCATACCGCTGAAAGACGGTATTTACATTTCTTTTATGAGGGGGAAGACCGTTAATGCATTTTCCCTCAAAGAAAACATCACCGCTTGTCTGTTCAAGAAATCCGCCTATAATGCGGAGTGTAGTTGTTTTTCCACAGCCGGAAGGTCCTAAAAATGTAACAAATTCCTTGTCTTTTATATCAAGGTTTATATTTTTAAGTATTCTTTCACCGTCTTCAAATTCAACAACTATATCTTTTAAATTTATAATATTTTCCATTTATCAAAGTCCTTTCATTTTTAAAATTTAATAACTCAAAATTATCCCCCGTGTATTTCGACACGGAGGATAATAATATTTTATTCGTCTTTATTTTCGTTTGTATCGTCGTCCGAAGTTTCCGGTTTAGTAGCTTTTTTCTTTTTATTATCGAATGCATCAGTTTTTATTGCCTCAATGAAAGCTACCATGAAGTATAGAGCAAATACAACACCTTCGCCTAAAATAAGGGGCATTTTTACATTATCCTTTACCGCACTGATTGTTGAACTCATTGTATTTGAAGCCGGAATAAGTATATTATATGCGTTCTGGAAAGTAACATTTTCATAGTAATCATCAGCAGTGAGTTTTACGGCATCGATAATATCAGTGATTTTCTTGTTGACATCGTCTAACTGCTGGTCAACCTGTTTTATTTTATCCTTGTCAGTTGATGAGCTTTTCTGTAATGCTTTACTTCTTTCATTGTAGTAATTTATATTCTGTTTTGTTGTGGCAAGGTCGTTTGTGAGAGTAAGTTTCTGTGCAATCATCTCGTCATATTGTGCCGATGTCTGTGTAGACTGTGTATCTGTACTATCAGTGCCGTTACCAAAAATAATAATCTGGTCTTTTTCATAAGCATTTATAGATTCTCTTACAGATACCAGCTGTTCTTCAATAGATGTTTTACGTCTGGTGAGTTCATTTATTCTGTATTCATAGTACGCAATAGAGGCCTCTTTATCTTTAGTCAGATTATTTACATTTACATATGATGATACTTTGTCAAGGTCAATTGCTTCTATAGTGTTAACTGCTTCATAGAGGTCGTCAAATGTATAGCCGGTCACAGAAGAACGGAAACGTGTTTTATCATCTTTGGAAAGCTGTTGCAGATATGTGCTCATTGTATTGAGAGAAGTTTTAAGAACCTCAATAGCCTCCGAGTAGTCATAGCTTGAAATATCAAGAGCAGTGACTGAATTTCCAAGAGTTTCATTATAACCATAAATGTCAAAGAAATAGCTTTTGTATTCTTCCAGTATGCTATTGATTACGTCAACGGCGGTATTTCTGCTGAAAGATGTTCCGGCGTAATTGAAAGATATTGTATATTCTGTCGGAAAATAAGAAACTCCGAGCATAGCCTGTGCAGCCTGAAGATTATTACTGCTGGCGGTTTCATATACATTTTTGTATGTCAGTATCTTATCCATAGCATCAGTAGGGATAATACCCTCTATGGTTATGCCATTGCGGACATTATCAAGTTCGTTAAGAGACATTCCAAGTTTTGTAAGGGCTTTTTCAATAACTACCGGATTTTTTATCATTTCCTTGTTGAAGTCTTGTCCGGCAGGGTCAAGACCTTTTTCAATGCCATCATAGGTAAAGCTTACAAGGGCTCTGAGAGAGGGCTTGCGATGTATTGTGGTAACTGTTGTGCTTCCCACCACCACAGCAAGAACTATTGCCGCAACAACAATCCATATCAGTACATATTTTTTCAATTTCCTGAAAATAGTACCCAGCGATATTATGACCTCGTCTTTTTCCTCCTCATTCTGTAGGGTAATGTTGAGATTGTGTTCTGATTTTTTATTCATTGTTTCCTCCACTTTTTTATAAAAAATATATTTTTAATCCGTTTTTTCCGGATAATATAAATTATATCACTTAAAGCAGACAACGTCAATAATTTTCGAGAATTTCCGGTATTTTCAAGCATTTAAACAAACCATGACATATTATATATAAAAATTTTGTTGAAATCTGAAAAAACGGCTGAATATAAATATCCAGCCGTTAAATTTAATTATAATGTGTGTTCTTTTTCTGTAAGTACTTTGATAATATCGTTTACATATTTTCTGCACGTCTCCTCATCACCGGCTTCTGCCATAACGCGTACAAGTGGTTCTGTACCGCTTTCACGGACGAGTATTCTTCCAGTGTCTCCGAGTTCGTCGGAAGCTTTTTGTACAGCCGAAAGAACATCACTGTCATTCATGGCATCGGACTTATTTTTTACACGGACGTTTTCCAGTACTTGCGGATATACTTTAAAAGGTTCGGCAAGTTCGCTTAGTTTCTTTCTGCTTGACATAACAGCCTGCATTATTTTAAGGCTTGTAAGAATGCCATCACCTGTTGAGGCATATTTTGAGAATATAATATGTCCGGACTGTTCACCGCCAAGACAACAGTTATTTTCTTTCATGTACTCATATACATATTTATCACCTACAGCTGTTTTGGCGTAATTTATTCCTATGTCGTCAAAAGCCTTGAAAAGTCCGAAATTAGACATTACAGTAGCCACAACTGTATTATTAACAAGTTTGTCACGTTCTTTCATATAACGTCCGTAAATATACAGAATATGGTCACCGGTTATGATATTTCCCTTTTCGTCAACGCAAAGACAACGGTCGGCATCACCATCATAGGCAAATCCAGCATCAAGACCGTTTTCAACAACGAATTTCTGCAATACTTCAATATGAGTAGAGCCGGCATTGTCATTAATATTAGTGCCGTCCGGTGAGGCGTTTATAACATAAGTCGTTGCACCAAGGGCATCAAATACAGCCTTAGCGATATTCCATGAAGCACCATTTGCACAGTCAAGACCTATTTTCATACCTCTGAAAGAGTACATACCAAGTGAAATAAGATAACCGATATATCTGTTTCTTCCAGAAATATAGTCCACTGAACGACCTATTTTTTCATTTTTTGCATACGGTACTTCACCTGATTTTCCGTCAAGATAATCTTCAATGAGATTGATAACATTATCTTCCATTTTTTCGCCCTGACTGTTTATCAGTTTAAGACCGTTGTCATAGTAGGGATTATGGCTTGCGGAAATCATTATACCACAATCGAAGTTATCAACTCTTGCTATGTATGCAACGGACGGTGTTGTGGTTACGTGGAGCAAGTAAGCATCTGCGCCTGATGCCGTAAGACCTCCCACAAGGGAATATTCAAACATATAGCTTGAACGTCTTGTATCCTTGCCGATAATTATTCGTGGTGCTGAATTATCGCCGTTCTGTCTTTTGATTTCGCCGTAATACCAGCCTAAAAAACGACCTACTTTATATGCGTGTTCAGCGGTTAAAGTCTCATTTGCTGTGCCTCTGAAACCGTCTGTTCCGAAATATCTGCCCATTATAAAAACTCCTTAAAAATCATATTATTAATTTATTTATATTAAATTGTTTACGTCTGTATGCATAACGAAAAACGCCTTTCATTTCTGAAAAGCGTTTCATGACGTTTTCACCGGAGGACGACTCCGCCCCATGATGCACTTACTTTATTGTATATCTGTGACATTACTTTATTTCTTCTGCGTTTGTAGAAAGTAGAAACGCCAAAATAGATAATTACTGGAACGCATACCGCACCTATAAGTAACTGCCACCATTGTATCACGCTGGTAATAAGCATAATGACAAGTGCGATAAGCACGATTGCTACACCGGCAAGAATTATCATTCCGCCTGAACCCATGAAAGACGTATCACAGACTTTTATATATTGTTTTATGTCTGAAGGTGTAAGGTTGTCCTGATAACGTGCAAGGAAGTTATCAGAGCTTGCCCATTTTGCGAATTGTTTTATATCAGCGAATTTGCATGAATAGTCCTGACCTGTTTTTGTTACACGGTATTTAACAGTTACTCCGTCGCTTTCGGTTTGTGCTCCCATGATGTGAATAACTGTACCGGCTTCCGCCTGATTCTTGAGACTTTTTGTTACAAGATATTTCTGGTCAACGGCATCTTCAATATTATTGAGCAGTAGTCTCATAAAAAAGCTCCTCCTTTATGTAAAATTTGATTTAAACAGTGAAGTAACATACTCCCACCTCGTATACAACAGCATAGAGAAGTGGGACTTTTTTCTGAACATCTGATAAAGAACCATTTTTATTATGCAAAAAATAATAATTATTCCCCATGCTATTTTATAATAACATATTTTTTTAAAAATTGCAAGGGTATTTTGATATGTTTCTTAAAAATTATTGATATATTAAGTAGAAGTTTACGGCTTAATAACGGCAAAAAATTATAAATTTTGCACAACGCCGAATTTTAGGGTTAAAATTTGTGCATAATAACGAAATGTAATTATATCCTGAAATTATATTTTCTGTATATCATAAATGTAAGTATATGCTAACGCTTTATTTTCGTTTCATGGGGGTAACATATATTCATTTTATGGAAATAATAGGTTATAATATATAGTGTATTTTTTTCCGGAGGTGATTATTATTAAAACAGTTGAAATCTTTACAGACGGTGCTTGCAGTGGTAATCCCGGTGCTGGCGGTTATGGTGTAGTTATGCGTTACGGAACACACGAAAAGGAACTTTCCGGCAGTGATGCCAATACTACAAATAACCGCATGGAACTTATGGGTGTTATTGTCGGCTTGTCTGCACTGAAAGAACCTTGTAAAGTAATTCTTACTACCGACAGCAAATATGTTGTTGACAGTATAACAAAAGGTTGGGTATATAACTGGCAGAAAAACAACTGGATTAAGTCTGATAAAAAGCCGGCTCTTAATGTTGATTTGTGGAAACAACTGCTCCCATTGCTTGAAAAGCATGATGTGACTTTCAACTGGGTAAAGGGTCATGCAGGACACCCCGAAAATGAACGCTGTGACAGTCTTGCAGTCGCACAGCGTGATATATATTCATTAAAATAAAGGAGAGATTATAATGGAAAAAAGGTTTATCTATGCGGATAACGCCGCCACAACTGCCGTTTCAGAAGAAGTTTTAAACGCTATGTTACCACATTTTACTAAGGCTTACGGCAATGCCTCCAGTATCTATAAACTCGGACGTGACGCACAAAGAGATATTGAAAACGCGCGTGAAAAAGTCGCAAAGGCTATAGGTGCAGACCCTAAAGAGATTTTCTTTACAAGCTGTGGTTCGGAGGCTGATAACTGGGCTATAAAGGGTATTGCCGAAAATATGGCTAAAAAAGGCAAAAAACATATTATTACATCTGTATTTGAACATCATGCGGTTTTGCATACTTGTGAATACCTCGAAAAACACGGCTATGAAGTAACATATGTTCCGGTAAGTGCAGACGGTTTTGTTAATCCCGAAGATATAAGAAATGCTATCCGTGAAGATACCGCACTTGTTACTATAATGTATGCCAACAATGAGATAGGAACTATCCAGCCCATTGAGGAAATAGCAAAAATCTGTAAGGAAAAAAAGGTCATATTCCACACTGATGCCGTACAAGCTGTAGGACACGTTGAAATAGATGTCAAAAAACAGGGAATTGATATGCTGTCTCTCTCCGGACATAAAATTCATGCACAAAAGGGTATAGGTGCATTGTACGTCCGCAAGGGAATAACTCTCCCTAATCTTATTCATGGTGGTGCACAGGAAAGAAATAAGCGTGCAGGTACTGAAAACGTTCCGGCTATAGTGGGTCTTGGTGTGGCTATAGAAAGTGCAACAAGGGATATTGCCGGAAAAAATGCCATTATTACCCCACGTCGTAACAGGCTTATTGATGGAATTTTACAACTTCCATATACACGTCTTAACGGTGACAGGGATAAGAGACTTGCCGGAAATCTGAATATTTCCATAGAGGGCATAGAGGGTGAATCGCTTTTGCTTATGCTTGACCTTAACGGCATATGTGCATCGTCGGGTTCGGCTTGTACGTCGGGTTCACTTGACCCGTCACACGTTCTGCTTGCCATAGGTCTTAAACATGAAGTGGCACATGGTTCACTCCGTCTTTCCATTGAAGAAGATGTTACAGACGAAGATGTTGATTATATTTTAGAGGTTGTCCCGAAAGTAGTTGACAGACTGCGTTCAATGTCTCCGGTGTGGGAAAAAATGATGAAAGGTGAAAGTTATGAGTGATACAAAACCATGTATGAAAATTACTCTTACCGACACAAAGCCGTCTGTATTTGAGAGTAAAATAGGCGGACTGGGATATATTCCGCATGACAAAAATTTCCCGACAGACAGCAACGGAAATCAGTTAAGACTTCTTGCACAGATAGAGTGCGACAAAATTCAGCTTGACGGTTTCATGAAAACAGGTCTTTTACAGTTCTGGATTCTTAATGATGAATTTGGTCTTGATTTTAATAATCCAACAAATCAAGACGGTTTCAGAATTATATATTATCCCGAAATCGACAAGACCGTAACTGAATCTGAAATAAATTCAAAGTTTGTTAAAAGTAAATATGATGACAATGCATATTGTGATTTTCCTGTTTTTCGTGAATGCAGTATGAATTTTGAAAAATCTGAAAATATGCCGGATAAACATTGTAAGTATAATTCGGGACATAAAGTCGGCGGTTATCCGTACTTTACGCAGGACGATCCACGTGATGAAAAACAGCTTGAATATTATGACTTTCTTCTGTTTCAGCTTGACACGGATTCTATTGATGGTGAATATATAACAATGTGGTGTGACGGCGGTGTGGGAAATTTCTTTATAAACAGCGAAAAACTAAAAAAGCGTGATTTCAGCGATGTTCTCTATAACTGGAACTGCTTTTAAAATAATATTAAAGGAGAATGATATATTATGATGTACAGTGAAAAGGTTCTTGACCATTTTTCAAATCCAAGAAATGTAGGCGAAATCGAAAACGCCGACGGTGTAGGTGAAATCGGCAACGCTAAGTGCGGAGATATCATGAAAATGTACCTCAAAATCGACAATAACATTATTACCGACGCTAAATTCAAGACTTTTGGTTGTGGTGCGGCTGTAGCTACTTCCTCAATGGCTACCGAACTTATCAAGGGAAAATCCATTGACGACGCACTTAAACTCACAAATGATGCAGTTGTTGAGGCTCTTGACGGTCTGCCGGCTGTAAAGATACACTGTTCTGTACTTGCTGAGCAGGCTGTACGTTCCGCACTTTCGGACTACTATACAAAACAGGGTATTGACCCGCTCCCGATTGTGGGCGAAATAAAAATGCCTGAAGAATAATATGCAGATTAAGGTTGAAAAAGCAGATTTAAAAGATATTAATGAACTTGTTCAGATGAGAATTGAATATCTTACAGAAGATTACGGCGGTCTTACGGACGTTCAAGCTGAAAAAATCAGAAATCAGCTTCCGGAATATTATAATAATCATCTGAATAAAGATTTGTTTGTATACGTTGTGAAATCAGAAAAAATAATTTCGTGTTGTTTTCTGTTGTTGTCAGAAAAGCCAGCTAATCCGAATTTTATAAATGGCAGAACTGGCATAGTAATGAACGTTTATACAAAACCGGATTTCAGAAGAAAAGGCATAGCGAAAAAAATAATAGAATTTCTTATTTCCGATGCCAAAGCAATGAAACTTGATTTTATTGAACTGAAATCAACAGATAATGGATATAACCTTTATAAGTGTGTCGGCTTTGAAGACGTTTTTTCAAAATATCACGATATGAAAATTATTTTTTAATTTATATTATATGAAACATGTATCTTATACACATCTGACGCTGCAGACCATCTTACGCGTGTAGATCTCTGTGGTCTCCGTATCATTAAAAAAAAAATGTGGGGGGGGGGGGGGGGGGGGGGGGGGGGGGGG
>CAMWQI010000057.1 GCA_947176345.1 uncultured Ruminococcus sp. | reverse complement strand
TAAATATATTAATGTGCTTGTAATTGCAATACATAAAGTATATCCCAAATCACTACTCATTGTATTAGAAAGCATATCCGATAAATTTGTTATATGAATGTTTTGATAAATTAAACTCCCTAAAATACAAGAGATTAATGTTATTATGTTTACTGCTATAACTGAGAACAAAATTTTTATTACAGTTTTTAATCCAATCTTAATGTTCCACATAAGTATTCCTCCAAATTCCGATTTATCTTAGTAGTAATTATACATCAAAGCCTTTTCAATGTCAATAGAAATGCCATAGCACTTATGACTGAAAATCATAAGTACTATGGCGAAAACTTCTTTATGAGTGTCCGTCTTTTGAACGGGAGGAATTTTTTATAAGCAATTATTCTGAATCAACTTTGTCAATTGTTACATGGAATGTAAGAGTATCTGTGAATTTACCTGCTGTTAATGGAGCGTCTACACCTTCAACAGTAAGATGTGTTAATTTTTCTTCTGTACTTTCATCAACAGTAACAATGGTTTCTAAAAAGTCACTTAATATTGTATTATCGCCTGGAACACATTTCATCTGGTATGCTATAGCATTTGCATCAGTGCCAATACTTTCGTCCTTGAGTTTCCAGCCATTTTTACTTTCAACTGATAATTTGAGTTCAGTGCCTGGTTCAACATTAGCATTCCTAAAGCCTGCTGGGAATGACTGACCTGCTTCAAGAGTGTAGTTACCGGATGGGATTACAATCTGATAACCAGTGGAACTTGTTAACTTAAGTCTTGTGCCACCGTTTTTCTCTAATGATTCCTGTGAAGCAAATCCCTTAACTGACTCGAAATCTTTTTCTTCGTCAAGTTCATCATTGGAGACAAGTTTCAATGCATTTTCAGATAATTTCAGCTGAACATTAACTTTGTTTCCGTCGGCATCTGTTGCAAATATCGTGCCTATGTCAAGAGTATCCATATCTACACTGAAAAGCGGTTTTGAGTCGGCGATATAGATATTTACCTGATTTTTGTCGTCATTAACACGATATTCATAAACCTTGATGTCGCTGTTTTCAAAGTTGAAGTTGAAAGAAACATCATTTATTGTTTCGCCCTCATTAACCGGTTCGATGTCAATGGTTAACTGAACAGCATTAGCATCAATGTCTTCAGATTGTAACATTACACCGCCTATTTCAGTCAGTATTACTGATGTATCTGTTTTAGCTACTGCGTTGAGTGATGCGAGAGAGCTGAGTGTCAATGCAGTAAACATTAAATTCAATAATCTCTTTTTCATAACTTTTACTCCTTTTATTTTCCAAAATTAATTGTCGGGAGTTTCTCTGGAATGTTTTCAAACAATGAGTCACTTACTAAACGTTGACCCTCATTTGTTTTAGCGTCATTCACTCTGTAGAGTTCAACACGTACAGATTCAGGAAGTTCTTTAGCGGTTGCCGGGTCAATCCAGTAAATCCATGTACCGTCTGATACGTTTGCGATGTTGCCTTTATCCGGAACATCTGCAAGAATAACCTGGTCTGCAACAAGACTGCCTTCTGCATCTGTACCGCCTACAATGTTGCCATTGTTATCATAAAGTATAACTACATTGTAAGCCGGATTGCCCTTGTATGAGCCTGTGAATACAACTGAACCCTTTGGAATAATTTGGTCTTCTTCTGTGCCGTATTTGTAATCAGAACCAAGAGTACCAATAACGGTTGTTTTGTCGCCTTCAGTTCTGCGGAAGTCAACATTATCACCTGTCGGAGCGAGTACGTCGATTTCAGAGATAGAGAGTGTCTTGCCCTGCTGTTCAGGAAGAACAATCTTCACTGCTGTTGCATTATATGTGCTGATATATTCATTCTGTGTATTTGCAAAGTAAACAGTTTCACTGCCTTTGAATGTACCTTCAGCTACGCGTTTCCATTCGCCGTCTGTCATTACGTGTACTTCATATTTGCCGATTGATGTTCCCTGACCTGCTGTATATTTAAGACCAGTTGTTGTGAGTGTCTGGTGGAAATCAATAACGATTTCTGCATTGTTGCTGTTTACTGTAGGAGCATAGATTGTATCGAGGTTGTTATCGATAGCCTGGTCTGCTGGATTGATTATTTCTTTCTCACATGGCATTTCTTCTGTAGCGTCATGTTCTACTGCTGGTGCTGTAAGACCGTTAGTTGTTACGCTCCAGTTGTCCTTTGCTATACTTCCATCATGTTCAATCTTAACACTCTTTGAAGTGAATACTGCTGAGCGGTTAAGATAGTGGTCAATAAGAGTAATTTCATAGTATACAACACGATTATTCATAGTTGTTACTGTATCTGTGAATTTGCCATTTGTTGAGAAACCTACAGGAACTCTCTCAACTTTTCCGCCTTCTATAGTGCAACGTACTATTTCATAGCCAAGTACATCGCTTGCAGGAATGTTAGCTGAAGTAAAGCCGAGTTCTACCTGATTTGCTGTTCTGCCGATTTTTACTGAAACGTCTTTTATTGCAGAAACTTTACCTTCTGTACCAAGAACGCTTGTGCCACCTTTAAGTGCATAAACTCTTGAGTCGTCGTTTGCATAGAATATTGCACGTGTTTCTTTTTCAAACTGTTCAGCATATGCGATTGTGTCCGGATTAGGTGATTTGCCCCAACGTTCAAAGAATTCAAGAACGTTTTTCTGTGCTGATGCACAAGCAAGTCTCATTAACTGCTGGTCTGAGTCGCCACTGAGAGTAAGTGCTACATTACCGGGCTTAGGAGCTTTGCCTGTATTTCTTGCGTAAGTATCAACTCTTGCATAGAATAGGTTAGCTAACTGCTCATCATATTTTGCGTAAGTCTTGTAGTTAAGACCATTGTCGTATGCAAGGTGTAACTGCCAGTACATACCGAGCTGTGTTGCGATATTTGAGCAATCGCCCTTTGTGCCCGATGTTACCTTGTCATAGATGTTCTGATACTGGAAACGCATTCCTTCATTAGTGTCTTTTGCCTGAGCAAGCTGTGCAAAGTAGTTGTTTGTGATTTCAGCAACTGCATAAGCACCCTGATTTATATTATGACCTACTTCGTGAGCAACGCCCCAGCCGAAATAATTTCCGCTTATATATTTGCCGTCTTCTGTTGATTTAATCGGAACACCGCCCATGATGCCAGGTGCTGAACCCCATTCAATTCCTATGTGATTGCCTGAAGCATACATGAATGCACCGGCGAACATACGCTGATAACGGATATTGAGGTGTCCTCTTGGGATACGGTCTTTATTATCTTTAGCGGAAGCGTTGAGACCCTTATGCTGATAGAAAAGATACATCATATCTTCCATAGCTGTCATTGAGTCGAGCATATTTTTTGCACGCTGTACTGTAGTGCCTTTTCCTGCTCCTGCAAGCATCTGCTGTGCCGGAAGTGAAATCATCATTGTGTCAAGAAGTATATCCGTTGCACCGAGAACACAGTTCTGTTTGTCATAGTCATAGTCTACATATTTATTGCCTGAACCCTTGTGGATTTCATTGTGGCGTGCTTCCATATTAGCTGTATATTCATCGAGGGCTTCAATAAATTTCTTTGTTCTTTCAAGACGTTCATTTTCATCAGTTACTTTGTAAAGGTCGAGTCTTGGAACTTTTGTGCCACCTTCGACACGGATTGAGTAATCTTCATCTAAATTTCCGCCCTGGAACTGAACGTATACCGCACCACCCGATTCAGCACCAACACTTGAATTAGCCTTGCTGAAAGTAAGCACATTTGCACCGATTTTCAGGTTAGCTCCGTCAAGAGTAACGTTGCTGGATTCGCTGTGATACTGTGTTGCCTGGAGTCTTAATTCTGTACTATCGCCTGTTCTCTTTGTTTTATGTCCTACATAAACTGTTATTGTTTCACCAGGAGAAGCTACAATTCCGAGAGGCTGCCATGCGTTAAGACCTGAGAAACCACGTCCGTCGTCGTATGTAGTGATTCCTCCATGTATTGTAACTGCATCGCTGAGTTTTTCAGCTTTCAGGATTTTTTCTGCTGTATCAAGTTCACGGTGTAAAGCAGCTTTATTCGGATTTTCTTCACCGTATTTATCAGGAGTATCAACTTTTACACGTAATTTGTCGATAGTTTTCTGTGTTACACCATCTCTGAGAACGGTATGCAGGCTGTCAGAATACAAATCCATGATTTCACCCAGAACTTCATCATAGGTGTAGAAGTAAGTATCAGAAATTGTAATCAGGTTGTAAGAACCGCCTGCCAGATAACGTGCAAATCCTACCTGAAGTTTTGTTGCTTCAATCGGTTCATTAAATGTAAACAGATAGTAGCCTTTATTGGTTTTCGGGTCTGTTTTCCACTCGCGTGAAGCATTAACCATTTTAGCTTTTCCGTTTGCGTCCCAATATTGTATTTTGTAGTATGAATATTCCATACCATCTGTTGCACGTACAGCAAAAGAACCAAGTTTATATGCTTTGTCAAATGTATATACAAGACCGTTGTTGCCTAAGCCATTGTAACCGCCATCGTCCCATGAAAGGAATTTATAGTAGGAAGCTGCATTGTTATCAACAGCACCCCATGCAGTATTAGTCTTGCCTTCATCTAATCGGCTGTCTTCCATTGTACCATGAATTCTTGTAACATTAGTAATATGTGTTGAGCCAGGGTTGCCGTGTGCGTCGCGGTTAATCATGTTGTATTTCGGCACTTCTGCTGGTGAAAGAGTAGTTGTGCTTGCTGCACTATGAATTGATGCAGGGCTTTTGCCAAGTGCGTTTACACCTACAACGTAAACTTCATATTCTGTTTCGTTGTACAAATCTTCAATAGTATAGTTATTGGAGGTAATACCTGTGATTGATTTATAAGTATCATCTTTTTCGCTTCTTACTTTGTAGTAAACTTCATAAGATTCTGTATCGTCCATTTTTTTCCATGAAACTCTAATGCTCTTATATGCACCAGCTGCTTTTACATTGTCGGGTTTGTCAGGACGTTTTGTAGGCATTGGTGTAACTGAAACTTCTTCACTGTAAGGACTTTCCCATGAACCATTTACTGATTTTACTTTTACAGTATATGTTGTCATATTCTTAACATCGCTTTTGCCTACTTTAGAAATTGTAGCAGAATTGTTTGTAACATTGATTGTATCAGTTGTTTTGCCGTCGCTTATTTCTAATTTATAGCCTTTTACATTATTGCAGGCTTTCCAGCTGACAGTGAATTTTTCACTTCCTGCTACTGCTTGAACTTCTTCAGGTATATCCATTTCAGGCTCAGGAATACGGTCTTCCATGCCGTTTACAAATTCAACTTTACTGATTTCAGCAAGATTGTTTGATTTATTCTGTAATGCTGTAATTTTCAGGCTTACTTTCTTAACTGCTATCTGTGCGCCTAAATGAACATTAATATTGCCGTTTTCATCAATAGTAGCACGTACGTCAGATTCTTTAAGAAGAGGATTATCACTGTCTTCAAGCAGGTGGTCAACACCTTTTATTACTGGAACTGTTACCGGATATTCGTTACCATCTCCGTCAACACAAGTAACAGTGATAAATGCTTCTTCAATAGGATTTTCAGTACCTGTTCCAAAAGAGATACCGTCAATTTCTACTGCCTCTTCACTACCTGAAATATCAAAGCCAACTTCTACGGGGTGTTCTTCTGATATTGCTACTTCTTCTCCATTTTCATCAACAGCTGGAGAAAGTATTACACTGCCTTCACCGGTAAGAACATCTTCCAGATTACCTTGAACTGTTACTTCGTCCGGAACTTCAGTTTCAACAGTTGCCGGAGAAACAGTTTCTTCAATTTTTGCATCTATGTTCTTATCTTCCTCTTTGTAACTTTCAGAAAGTAATACAAGGTCTTTCAGGTCGATGTCACCATCAAAGTTAAGGTCATATGTGTATCCATCTTCGCCTTTTCCATCAATTTTATCTACCAGAAGTCTTCTGTCTTCATCATTTACAAAACCATCGTTGTTAACGTCTCCCAACATAACAACACCCGGATGAGCTTCGCCGTCTGTATATGCAAATTGTCCGGAAAAACCAGCTGTAAGTTTTACAGTATATAATTTCTGTAATACTGATATATTCTGTCTATAAGTTGCAAATCCCGGAGCAGTAACTTCAAGAATATATTCGCCATTCTCAAGTTCATCAAAATATGTTTTGTTTTCTTCATCACTTCCGATTTTAAAATTCTTTTCGTTAACAACATTACCATTTCCATCTTTCAATGTTGCAGTAAAGTTAACTTTTGATTTAATCGGAACAAATATATCCATTGAAATGTCGATTCTTGCTGCGTTCTTACTACTTTTTTTGGTTATCGGAACAACTTTTCTTCCGTTTCCAAGTGATGCACTTATAGTAGAGATTGCAGCCTCTGCATTCATTGCCTGTGGCAATGTACCAACCATGGATAATGCCATTAAGAAAGCTGCTTTTCTTTTGAAATTGCGTCTATTAATCATATTTTTCATAACGATAATTCCTTTCTCAATCGACAATTCTTACTTATGATAAGAACAAAACAAATTTTGTTTTCTGCAAAATAGCTGTTTATTATAATAATCACACCGGCGATTATTTGCAACTGGCTGTCATACCGTTTCCGGCTTAGACCCTTCAGCTTTGCGTCCTTATTTTTCAATAAGTTTGCCAAGTTTTTTGTAATTTAGTTTATATTTATATTATACTCAATTTTTCCAAAAAGTCAATAATGTTCGGGGAAGTTGACTTTTTTCTATAGTAGTTTGACTGAAATTTAACTGGTTTTTACTTGAAAGCCATAAAAATACCCACCTGTAGAGGTAGGGGAGGGGGAAATAAACTAATGATTCACTGGAAAAAAACAGCCAGTGACTCCATTATGTAGGATATAAATAATTATATATTTAAATGTTTTGTTTTTCTTTCAGTCGGCGATAGAGAATGACCGCAACAAGAACAGTAAGAATTTCAGCCAGCGGAAATGTCACCCATACAATCCACGAGCCAACAGAAAATTTTTCTGTTATCAAAGTAAATCCCCATGCAACAGGCAGAATAAGAATTAACTGTCTTAAAACTGAAAGTATCAGCGATTCTTTTCCACCGTCAAGTGCCTGAAAAATTCCCTGAAATGCAATATTCGCACCGGAAAAAATAAAACTTACTGAAATAATACGCATTGCACTGACAAACAAATTTTTTGTTTCACCGGACATTCCAAAAATCTTTGCGAATGGTGAGGCAAAAATTTCAATTATAAGTAATCCGGCAGTCATTATAATCAATGTATAAAAAATCCCGTATTTAACGCCATCTTTAATTCTGGAATTATTTTTCATACCATATGAATACGAAACTATAGGCGTAATTGCATCACGCAATCCAAATGCCGCAAAAAGTACAAACTGCTGTACCTTATAATAAAGACTATATGCCGTAACCATTGAATCACCGATATTTGCGAGAATTATATTCATGCCGTATGTCATTACTGACATTAAAGCCTGTGCTATAATTGCTGGTATTCCGATTGTATAAATCTGCTTTATCATTATTAATGATGGTTTCAGATATTTCGGTTTTATTTTTATATTTTCGTTGAATTTTATATGAAATATCAGCGCAAGCAGACATGAAAAAATTTGTCCGGCAACTGTTGCATAAGCTGCACCTTTTACTCCATACTCCTTAAATCCGAAAAGTCCATAAATCATAATGGGGTCAAGAATTATATTCAGAACTGCTCCGGCAATCTGTGAAATTGTCGAATAAACCAAATGACCTGTTGCCTGTAAAAGTTTCTCAAAAATTGAAAAAAATACAATTCCGAATGACAATATACAACATACCTGTAAATATTCAATTGCCATTTCTGTACTTATTTTATTTGAATTTTGACTTGAAATATATGGTTTTACACCAAAAAATCCAAATAAAACAAAAAATATAAAAATTATTGCTGCCATAAACAATGCATTTCCGGCAGAAAGTCCTGCACGTTTTTTGTCGCCTTGTCCGAGACATTTTGCTG
Source organism: uncultured Ruminococcus sp. (assembly GCA_947176345.1). Lineage (GTDB taxonomy): Bacteria > Bacillota > Clostridia > Oscillospirales > Ruminococcaceae > Ruminococcus. The sequence goes on along the minus strand of CAMWQI010000057.1, from coordinate 4,518 downwards.
TAAGAGCATTAACTCCCACGCCCGTACCTATTCCGACAGCTACCATAAGCATCTGCACCGGAAATGCCAGTCCTAAAGCCGTAAGGGCATTTTCGCCGTTTTCTTTCATATTCGATACAAATGCACTGTCAACAATATTATATACCGCCTGTAAAACCATTGAAAGAATCATCGGTATTCCCATTGAAAGCATCAGTTTATTGATGGGCATTGTCATCATTTTGTCCGCTGATTTCTGCATATTGAATCACTCCTTACAAAAATAAAAAAAGTGTGGCAAGTACCGCGATTGGATTTACGCGATATGCCACACATCTTTATAATATTATCATATATTTTTGAATTTGTCAAAGGCAATTATACATAAACTTTTCTATAAAGCCATTTTATAATTTTGTATTAAATGCTGATTTGTTTTAGTTTTTCACGAATTAAAACAAGTGCAGTTTCAGCATCATTGGTATTTTGTACAGCTGTTTCCATGGGACAAAATCCCGTATTACTGCGATTTTTTATTGCCTCCGCAAGAGTTTTATATTCAATATTAATTTCATTATTTTTCAGTACATCAAGTGCAGATTTGCTTATAACGTCCGTGTAAATTTCACGTACATCAAGAAGTACATACAAAAACGCCGCTGCCTTGCCGATTACTTTATCTGCAACTGAAAATTCATGCAGATTTTTTCTGCTGTCAAGAATTTCAAGAAGTGGTTTTACACCTCTTTGAATACTTGTGATTTCCTCATTGTCACTGACCGCAACAAGCTTATAATTTCCGTTTTTAAGCAGTTCTACTGCTTTTTCAAGATTATTCATATTTTTTTGCATTTTCTATTCTGTAAAGCAAAAGCGGAAGCAAACTCCACTGAAGTACAAGCCCTGGAATACCTGTTACAACGGATTTCCAAATAACAGCAGTTTGGATACTTTCATTTCCGATTGCATAAACTGCAACCAAAATCGCAACCGCACGAATGGCACGTCCGGCAACCTGTGCAGTAAGTATTTTAGCGATATTCGGCATTTTTGCGTTTTTCAGAAGTCCGGCAAATGCACCATATGCACAAAGTTCAATCATCATAAAAGGCAACATAGCCTGTGCAGGCATACCTGTTAAAAAACTGCTCACAAGAGGGCTTAAAAGTCCGGCAATTGCTCCGGGAACTGTTCCGGCAAGAAGTGCTACTAAAATAATCGGAAGATGCATGGGCAGAAATGTTTCACCGAGAGATGTGCCAAGTCCTGAAAATGCACCCATGATGTGAAAAAGCTGTGGCAAAACAACGGCTCCGATAATTGCGAAAACTGTTGCTAAAGTCTGCGTTTTTACCGACAGACGCGGTTTTTCAATTGTACTTGCAAGTGTTGACATAAAAATTTCTCCTTTACATATTAATCATTGCTGAAAAATCACTCATCATAGCTGAAATTTCAATCTGCTGAGGACAGACCTGCTCACAGTTCTGACAGCCTATGCAGTTTGCCGGTCTCTTATTTTCGGGCATACTTCCCACTGCCATAGGTGCAAGAAATCCACCACCCGTGATTTTATGTTCATTGTAGAGGGCGATAAGTTCCGGAATAGGCAGTTCCTGCGGACAGTGGCTTGTGCAGTAATGACAGGCTGTACACGGCAAACCTCCCTTTTTTGTTTCTTCGTCGGAAAGTGCGACAATACGCTGAAATTCGTCGTTATTCAATGGTTTATCCTCATTCCAGATTGAAATATTTTCTTTCAGTTGCTCCATATTTGACATTCCGGAAAGAACCACAGTTACACCATTAATTGCCTGCAAAAATCTGAATGCCCATGCAGTAATACTTTCATCAGGTCGCATATTTTTCATGATATTTTTCATGTTTTCCGGTGCGTCGGCAAGTTTTCCGCCACGCACAGGCTCCATGACCCATACAGGAATGTTATATTTCTGAACAAGTTCAACTTTTTCTTTTGCATTCTGAAAATGCCAGTCCATGTAATTTACCTGCAGCTGACAAAATTCCATATGTTCACCGTAAGCGTCAAGAAAACGCTGTATTACGCCTAAATCTCCGTGTGCAGAAAATCCAAGATGCTTAATTCTGCCATTCTTTTTCTGTTCCATGAGATAATCAAAAATATGAAAATCAGGATTTAAATAATCGTCAATATTTCCCTCATAGACATTATGAAACAGATAAAAATCAAAATACGGGGTCTGACATTTTTCAAGCTGTTTCTCGAAAATTTCCTTTACTTTCGGCATATTTGAATTATCATAACCTGGAAATTTTGATGCAAGATAATAACTTTCACGCGGATATTTTGTCAGGAATTTTCCGGCAGTAAATTCAGAATTTCCACTATGATAACCCCATGCAGTATCATAGTAATTTATGCCGTTTTTCATGGCATAATCAATCATTTCAGCAGATTTTTCCTCATCAATTCGGGAATCATCGCCGTCGATTACAGGAAGTCTCATCATACCAAGACCAAGTCCGGACAATTTTATGTCCTGAAAATCTCTGTAAATCATTGTTTTTGTCCTCCTATTCATTAAAATATTTTTGTATATCGTTCATGCGTGAACTCTGTTCCACACCGAAAGGACAGCGTTCGTCGCAGTGACCGCAATTCATGCAGGCTGATGCCTTAATGTCAAGTTTTCTGTAATGTTCTTCAGCAAGTTTGTCACCTATTCTTGCCAAATCATAATATTTATTGACAAGTCCAATCTGAATGCCGGCAGGACACGGCTGGCAATGGTTGCAATAAACACAATTTCCGGAAATTTTATCCGCCGTGAAATTTCCGATAACAGAATAATCTTTTTCAGATTCATCAGCATTTATAAAATCAAGCAAATCATTTAAATCACTCATGTTGCGTATTCCAGGGACTGCCGTCAATACAGCCGGTCGGTCAAGAACGTATTGCAGACATTGATTTCTTGTGAGAGCCGTACGGAATGGTGATGTTTTTTCGTCAAGCAACTGTCCACCATGAAATGGCTTCATAACTGAAATGCCTACACCTTCTTTTTCGCAACGCCTGAATAATTCTGCACGTTCCGAAACTGTGCCTATTCCGTATTCATCACCTTTTTCGTAATCATAAGCCACATTGATACTGAACATCATCATGTCAATCAGCCCCGTATCTATTATATGCTGTGCAACGGACGGTGTATGAGAGGAAAGCCCTATATGACGCACAATTCCCCGACTTTTGAGTTTCTGAATATAGTCAAGGACACCGGCATTTACAAGGTCATTATAATCACTGATTTCGTCCACACAATGCAGATAGCCAAAATCAATATAATCAGTATTCAATATTTTCAGTTCCCAGTCAATCATATGCCTGATTTTTTCAAGGTCACGCGTCCACTCATATTCACCGTTTTCATTGAAAACTGCTCCAAAGTGCATCTGAAAATAAAGCTTTTCACGGTTTCCGTGAATTGCTTTTCCGAAAGGTTCAAAAATCTGATTTCCGGACGCACACAAATCATAGAAATTAATTTCATTTTCTATTGCTTTTTCAATGACCGCCTGAATATTCCGTGCAGATTCCTTGTGCAGACCGCCACCCATGCCAAGACCAAGCACACCGATTTTTTCATCTCCGTGTGGTAATTTTCTATACTGCATAAAAATCTCCTTTTATATATTTATAGCATTATAACACAAATCAAAATAAAAGTCAACTGTCTTTTATTTATATTCACAATAATATTTCTATATCCTTATTTTTTGATTTATTTAAAACTGAATATAATTTTTTTCTGTGCAGATGAAAATAATTCCTGTAGTTATCAAGTGCCTTATCCGTAAGTCTGTATCCGCTTTTTATTCTTTTACAGGCAATTTCCGCCTTTATTCTGAATGGAATATCCTGCTCCAAAATATGCCCGTCGTATATGTCGAAATCAAAAAATCGTCCGTCTTTAGCATTAACAAGGCATTTTTCATAAAATCCAATAATTTCAGATTTTTTGATACATTTCCAGTCACCATACGGCACAAACGGAAACCATAACAATACTTCTGCATAAACCCCATCAAAATCAAAAATTATCTCAAAACGCCTGCTTATATTTACTGCACCCCACATACACATTTCAAAAACTTTTTCAGGCTTTTCTATTCTGAAAGTATCATTTTTGAAAACATTTACTTTTGCATCTAAAAGTACACTTGGATATTTTAAATACTCCAGTCTTTCGGGGAAAACCTGTTGTTCACGAAGTTTTAACGGATTACACATATATACTTCACGGGTAGCAATACAGCTTACATTTTCGTATATCAGAATATCATCATTGGAAAGGACATCAAACTGTGTGTCGTTTATTATGTAATCTTTTTCATTGATATTATAAATAAGACTCCATTTTTCATGTTTGCCAAAGTCGTCCGGAAATCTTATTTTTTCAAGCTGATAACAACTGTGTATAGCACTTCCGCAAAATTCAGTTACACTGACGGGGATATAAATTTCATTTATATTTGAATTATAAAATGCAAGAC
>CAMWQI010000056.1 GCA_947176345.1 uncultured Ruminococcus sp. | reverse complement strand
CATATATATTTTACTACTTTATGCATGAAATGTCAATAGTCTATGCATTTTTTTCAGGATTTTTTTATTTTATAAGACCCATAGACGACTCCGGATATTTTTTTTTCATTTCTGAAATACTTTCATTATTTATTTCAAGGGATAATTTTCTTTTCGGAGATACCATTTTTTTCAAATCCGTAAGGAAAAAAACAACCTGTGTTCCACCGGAAAATCTTTCACATAGTGGTCTTATAAAGTTTTCTCTGTCAAGTTCAGCGGAAGTAATTTTTATGCATAGTTTCATATTCCGCATCATTTCCGAAAAATTATTTTCAGCTGTCACAGCACTACATATAATAGACACTCCGTCGTCACGGTCGGAAATTTTTCCGTTTACAAGGACTATTCCGCCGTCTTTCAGGCTTGCGGAAACGCTGTTATACAGTTCCGGAAAAACCACAGCATCAATAGTTCCCGTTTCATCGGAAAGTTCTATAAAGCACATACGGTCGCCTTTTTTAGTGACATGAGGCTTTATATTTTGCACTATACAGAATATATCAACATTTCTGCCGTCTGCTCCGGAACAATTTTTTATTTTTGCAGTTCTGAGAAGTGCCGGAATATAGCCGTATTCAGAAAGCGGATTTCCGCTGAAATATATTCCACACGACTCTTTTTCCATTGAAAGAATTTTCCGGAGATTATATTCAGCGATATACGGAAATTTAATATTCATATCCTGTGTATCTGAACTATCAAGAAAATTCATCTGACCATCAATAATTCCGCTGTCCGTGCCGGATTTTTCAAGGATAATCGAATAATTTTCCATCATCTGTCGGCGGTTAAGACTGAGATTATCAAAAGCCCCTGACATTATAAGATATTCAAGAGATTTTTTCGGAATATCCCGTCTGTTAATTCTTTCAATAAAATCCTGTAAACTCCGGATTTTTCCGCCATTAGTTCTTTCTGCAATAATTCTTTCAGCCAAACCCTCTCCGACATTTTTTACTGCCATAAGTCCGAAATATATTTTTCCTCCGGAATAATAAAACTTTTTCATACTATAATTTATATCGGGTTTTGCAACCTCAATATTATTGTCACGACACATATTTATATAATCAGAAAGTTTATCCGCATTTCCGGTTATACTTGACATAAGCGCAGACATATATAATCCCCTGTAGTGATATTTCAGATAGGCGGTTTGATAGGATATTACGGAATAGGCACAGGCATGGGATTTGTTGAATGCATATGAGGCAAAACTCATCATCTCATCGAATATTTCAAGTGCGGTCTTTTCCGGAATGCCGTTTTTCAATGCACCTGAAATGAAACTTTCACGTTCACGTTCCATAACATCATGTTTTTTCTTTGCCATAGCACGTCTTACAATATCCGCATGACCATAGGAATATCCGGCTAATTTTCGGCATATTTCCATTACCTGCTCTTGATAGATTATACAACCATATGTTTCCGAAAGTATACTTTCAAGCAGTGGGTGCTTGTATGTTACATTTTCGGGATTATTTTTATTTTTTATATAAACAGGAATTGATTTCATAGGACCTGGACGGTAAAGTGACAGCATTACTATCAAATCCTCTATGCGTTCCGGTTTCAGTTCCGTGAGACATTTCGTTATGCCCTCACTCTCAAACTGGAAAACTCCGCCTGTGTCACCGTCAGCAAGCATAGAATAAACTCCGCTGTCATTCATGGGGATTTTTTCTATATCAAAATCCGGTTCAGTACGCCTTATGGCATTGACAGTATCACGTATCACAGTGAGATTTCGGAGACCTAAAAAGTCCATTTTCAGCAGACCAAGCGATTCAAGGACAGTCATTGTATATTGAGTAACTATTGTATTGTCGTTTTTCTGCAACGGTACAATATCACTCAACGGCACAGCCGAAATGACCACTCCGGCTGCATGGGTTGAGGCATGACGTGGCATACCTTCTATCTTGAATGCAAGGTCTATAATGCGTTTCACGTTTCTGTCCGTGGCATACATGGTTTTCAGTTCCGGAGAGCTTGCAAGTGCTTCACTGAGAGTGCTTCCCATGTCAATTTTCTTTGCTATATTGTCGTAAAGACGTACTGGCATACCGAGTACACGTCCTACATCGCGGACAGCACCACGTGCCTTGAAAGTATCAAAGGCAATTATCTCCGAAACTTTGTCACGTCCGTACCTTTCAAAAACATACTCTTTGACTTTCTGTCTGCCCTCAATGCAGAAATCTATATCAAAATCCGGCATACTTACCCTTTCCGGATTAAGAAAACGTTCAAAGAGAAGACCATATTTAATTGGGTCAACTGACGTTATACCCATGCAATAGGCACATAAACTGCCAGCTCCTGAACCACGCCCTACACCGACGGGGATTTTTTTATTTCGGGCATAGGTGACAAAATCCCATACTATAAGAAAATAGTCCGTATAACCCATCTGATTTATGACGGAAATTTCATATTCCATGCGTTCGGTGACGGTTTTTTCCGGTGTTTTTCCGTAACGTTTATACATACCCTGATAACATATCTCACGGAAAAATTTTTTATTATCAGCTACACCGGAAGTCCGGAACTCCGGAAGTCTTATATTTCCGAAATCAAAACTCACATTACATCTTTCGGCAATACGCACAGTATTTGTAATGGCATCTTCATGCCCCCTGAAAAGCTCTGCCATTTCGTCTGCGGACTTTATATATGATTCTCCGCTGAGATTTTCCGTGCTGTCAAACCGCTGATTTGTCTGTATGCACCAAAGAACTTTATGCATTTCAGCATCTTCTTTCCTGATATAATGTGCATCATTGGTAGCAACAAGTGGTATGCCCGTTTCAGCAGACAGTTTGAAAAGCATGGGGAGTATTCTTGTTTCCTCTTCCGTAAGATGATTCTGCACTTCAATATAATAGTTGTTCTCACCAAAAATATCACGATATTCAAGCACTAACGCCCTTGCGGATTTATAGTTTCCGGACGAAATAAGTCTTGCCACCTCTCCGTAAAGACAGCCCGACAGGCATATAAGTCCTGAATGATATTTTTTCAGCAGTGCCTTGTCAACACGTGGACGATTATAAAAGCCATCTGTTCCGGCTATGGAGACAAGCTTTACAAGATTTCTGTAGCCCTCATTATTTCTGCACAGGAGTACAAGATGATAGGGCGACAAATCAATTCTCCCCTCCTTGTCCGTGTATCTTCTTGGTGCAACGTATACTTCACAACCAATTATTGCCTTTATACCGTTTTTTTCCGCCTCTTTCCAGAAATCTATAACACCATACATAGTGCCGTGGTCGGTTATTGCGACAGCATTCTGTCCGATTTCCTTTACTCTCTCAATGAGATTATTTATACGGCAAGCACCATCAAGGAGACTGTATTCAGTATGGACATGAAGATTGACAAAACTACTTTTATCCAAAAAAATCCACCACCTTGTATTTTATTCTGTATTCTGCCCGTTTCTTATGTCGTCGGCAATAATGGCTATTTTCTTGAAGCGGTGGTTTACACCTGAACGGCTTATAGGCACGCTAAGGCTCTCACCTATTTCCTGTAAACTCATATCAGTATTTTCAAGACGTATTTCAGCCACTTCACGGAGTTCAGGGGGCAGACTTTCCAGTCCGTCGGTTTGCTGGATAAGTTTTATATCCTCCGTCTGTTTCATTGATGCCCTTATAACCTTATCAATATTTGCGGAGTCACAGTTAGCTATCCGATTGGCTTTGTTGCGTACGTCCTTATAAATTTTAACATTCATGATTTCAAGAGTGCAGTTCTGCGCGCCCATAAAAGTAAGAGTATCTTCTATTGATTCGCTGTCCTTGATATAGACAATATTCTGACCGCGTCTTATCGCCGTCTTTGCGGTAACGCCTATATCGGAGAGGAGTACAACAAGTTCTTCTGCAAGAATATCACCCTGCACGGAAAATTCAAGGTGATATTCTTTTGAGGGGTCATTGACACTTCCGCAAGCAAGAAAAATTCCAGCCGTAAATCCGCATATGCTGTTTGTGACAATTATTTCAGAGTTTATAGTTCTTACATTTATAAATTTATATACATGATATATTTCATTTATAATTTTACTGTCTGTTATGTCATAACTGTAAAGTACAGTGCCGTCCCTGCGTTCATTTTTACGGCAAGGCGGAGATAAACGAAAGACATTCCGGAAAAGCGACCCGAAAAAATCCGCTGAAATCTTACTTTCAGTCTGAAAACAAATATGTTCCGGAGAAAGTGTACGGCTGAACAGGAGCATACCATAAAGACACGCAAAACGTTTGTCATTGTCGCTTATCGCTGAACATATCTCACGACGTACTTCATTTGAAAACGACACGAAAATCACCTACTTTTTCCGTATTCAAAAGATTTTATCTTTTGTTATATCACGGTGGTATTTCTGGACTTTATATTTATTTTCAAGCAGATGACGCGCCATAAGTTCAGCAAAAGTAATGGAGCGGTGCTTGCCTCCAGTACAGCCGAACGCAATAACAAGCTGACTCTTGCCCTCATGAACATAAAGCGGTATGAGATAATCAATCAAATCTTTCAGCTTTTCAAAAAGCACCTGTGACTGTTCAAAACTCATGACATAATCTCTCACGCACTCTTCACAACCTGTATGACTACGGAGAGTTTCAACATAGTAGGGATTAGGCAGACAACGCACATCAAATACAAGGTCTGATTCAGTGGAAACACCATATTTAAAGCCGAATGACATTACCTTTATAATAAGAGAGTCCGAACTCCTGTTAAGGAAAATTTCCTTAATCTGCTCTTTCAGTTGTGATGATGATAATTCGGAAGTCTCAATGTAGTAGTCGGCAATTTCACGCAACGGAGACAACTGTATTCTTTCATACTGGATAGCATCATGCATATTTCCACTGAATTTTTCGTCAAGAGGGTGACGACGGCGTGTTTCCTTATAACGCTTTATAAGTATTTCGTCGCCCGCCTCAATAAACAAAACTTTTACATCAAGATTTTCATTTTCTTTCAGCGACTGCAATGAATGATATATTTCGGCAAACATATCACCTGTTCTTATATCAACCGCCACTGCTATTTTGTTTATGCCACTATCAGATTTACGGCATACATCGACAAAACGGGAAATAAGTTTCGGCGGTATATTATCGATACAGTAATAACCTATATCTTCCATAACGTCCATAGCACAGGACTTTCCTGAGCCGGACATACCCGTAACGATTAAAAGTTGCATAAAATACCTCCCCTTAAACAAAGAATTTTTAACTTAATATAACCGGTTCTAATTCAAGGGAAAAACCGGTTTTTTCCTTTACAATCTGCTGAACTTTTCCGCATAATTCCAGCACGTCGGCACACGTCGCATAGCCCTTATTGATAACAAATCCGCTGTGCTTTTCGCTTATCATAGCACCACCGCACGAAAAGCCTTTCAGACCGCACTGCTCAATCAGCAGTGATGCATAACTGCCCTCCGGTCTCTTGAATGTACTGCCAGCACTTGGAAATTCAAGAGGCTGTTTTGACGTTCTTTTTTTCATGCATTCGGTCATATCGGCACGGATTTTTTCAGGGTCTCCGTATGGCAGTTTAACAGTAACCGATGTGATGACAAGAGGTTTTCCTGAAAAAAAACTATGCCTGTATGACAAATCCATGCTTTCACGGCTGATAAAACGTCTTTCGCAGTTTTCGTCGATATATTCAGCAGAAACGACTATATCAGACATTTCACTGCCGTATGCTCCGGCGTTCATATATAAAGCACCACCAACCGTCCCCGGAATGCCGAAAAGATTTTCCATACCGGCAAGACCAGACTGCTGTGCGTGTACGCACGCCGACGCAAGCAATGCACCAGAATCGCATTTTATGGTATTTCCTGTGACTTCAATATGTGCGAAATCACTGCCGAAAAGCAGTATAACGCCGTCAAAGCCCTCATCTGATGCAAGGATATTGCTTCCTCTTCCGATAATAAAGTAATTTATATTTTTCTGCCGGATATAGCGGAGAATTTCAATAACAGACTCAACGGAATTAATACTAATCAATGCACGACACTTTCCGCCAATCCGGAAAGTAACATATTCGCTGATATAACATTCCGGAATTATACGACAGCCAAGCCCGTTGCATATTTCAGTAAGTTCATTTATATTTATCATATTGTCCCCCTGCTGATTATTTAAATAATTTTAAAAAGTTTCATAGTCATGTACAACTTCTTTTGCTTCCGATTCCATGCCGAGCCTGTGGAGCAATTCGGCGGCGGCGTTGTAGCCCATTTTTTTCTGTCTGTTATTCATAGCGGCAACTTCAAGTATTACGGCAAGATTACGTCCAGGTTTTACGGGGATTGTCAAAGACGGTACTTTAACACCCAGCAATGAAACAAACTCCGTATCTACACCCATTCTGTCATACATTTTTTCGGAGTTCCACTGCTCCAGTTCAACAACAAGGTCAAGTTTTTCAGTCATCTTTACTGCACCTATACCAAAAAGACGGCGTGCATTTATAATGCCTATGCCTCTTAATTCAAGGAAATGGCGGATATTGTCCGGTGAGCTTCCGACAAGGCTTATATTCGATACTTTTCTTATTTCAACCGCGTCATCAGCAACAAGCCTGTGACCACGCTTTACAAGTTCAATAGCAGTTTCGCTTTTTCCGACACCGCTTTCACCAGTAATGAAAACACCCTCACCATAAATTTCTATAAGTACACCGTGACGGGTTATACGCGGAGCAAGATTGAGATTAAGGAAAGCTATGAGACCCGACATGAAATTTGATGTACTTTCCTTGCTTCTTAGGAGCGGTACTTCATATTCTTTTGCGAGTTCAAGCATTTCAGCAAAATATGGCAGTTCCCTTGTGATTATGAGTGCCGGTATTCTCTGTGCAAAGAGTAGCTGTAATCTTTCACGCCTTGTTTTTTCGTCTATAGTGGAGAGATAGGCAAATTCCATTTTGCCGATAATTTGTATTCTTTCCGGATTGAAATACTCATAGAAACCCATAAGCTGTAATCCTGGTCGGTTTACGTCGTTTTCGTCAATCATAACTTCTTTTGCGTCCTTATGAATGTAAATTGTTTCAAGTTTAAACTCATCTATCACTTTCTGAAGTGATACTTTAAATTTTTCAGCCATTCAATTCTCCGTTCCTCCGGAAATTTTTCCGGATTTTTATTATTATTCTTATCCGATTATAAAAGATGTGTAACCCATTACGGCTATATCGTCTACAGCACGGAGCAGGTCAGATGTATTATGGGACGTACCAGTTATGTGTACAATTATATTGAAATTAGAAATATCATCTTTTATCAGGTTAAGCATTTTTGTTATATTTTCTGTAGCCGTTCCGGTAAACTCATATACTGTACTGCCGGTATTCACACCAGAACTTATTTCATCAAGATTTATTCCAATAACAATTGTATCTGCTTTTATCGACGGATTGAGTATTTCAGCCTTACCGCTGAGAATTTCACTTGCATTGACTTCAATAATCATATCAGACTTATTAGTATTTATTGTATCAAAAAGCATATCCGCCGTATCATTAAGGGCAGTATATCGACCGGAATTTTCAAGCCGATTGTCGTCCAATAATGACAAATCCATATCACTGAAATCAGGAAATTTTATATCCGAACAGATTATTTTTTTAAAGCCTGCTCCAGAAATTTCATCAGCTATGAAATTAATATATCTGACATAATCTTCCGAAAACGGTGACCCCCACATATGATAATCGACATCACGCCACGCGGTGAGGTTTTCAGTATCCATGTAGCTGTACTGCGGATATTCTGCCGGAATTATATTATCCGCAAAAACGCTTAGACAAGCCACCGGAATATATCCGTTTTTTCGGATAGCGCGTGTTATTTCACTGAGAGTAAGTCCGGAATTATTCAGCTCCGGAAAATCTTCATATTCGATATCATACATTATTCTGCCGTCGGAAAGTTTCAGCGGTATTTCAATATATTCTATATCCTGCGGAACTCTTCCTATAGCAGTTTCAATAGCTTCAGTGGTCATTATTTCGTATTCATTGAGACGTACACCCTTGTATATCTCCGTCGCCGGAATTTCTTCCGTTACCGGATTAACGGCATTTTCAGCTGATATTCCGGTAGTAGTTTCTTCAGTAGAAGTAGTTTCCGGAGGGTCTTCATCGCCCTGTTTTCTTGAATAATTAATCATAGGTCCGGCTACGCTGTACCCTAAAACGCCTATTCCGCCTATCAGTACAACTGTAAGCAGTGCAGAAAAGAATTTACCCAGCGGACTTTTCCCATAATAATTTTTTTCTTTTGTTTTGTAAATTTTCCTTCCTTTGTTTTTCAGTTTCATTGAAAAGCTCCTTATGCCCTTAACGTCTCAACTGCTTTTTTCATGTCATCTGCTTTGAAAAGATAACTTCCGGAAACAAGTACATTTGCACCGGCTTTTTTGACGGTTTCAGCGGTTTTGTCATTTATACCACCGTCAACCTGTATATCTATTTCCAGACAGTTTTCGTCAGCATAACGGCGTATTTTTCTTATTTTGTCGCTCATATCCATAAATTTCTGTCCGCCAAAACCCGGCTCTACTGTCATGACAAGCACCATTGAGAGATACTCCATATATGGAAAAACACTTTCAGCCGGTGTATCCGGTTTGAGGGCGATTGATGCAACCGCTTCCGTCTGCTGAATTGCCCTGATAGTTTCCATGGTATCACTTTCACTTTCAATGTGGAAAGTTATAATATCCGCCCCTGCCCTGTCAAATTCCCTGATATATTTCAGGGGGTCGGAAATCATAAGATGCACATCCAGTTCCATATAGGGACTTACAATTTTATTGATTTGTTCAAGAACAGGCAGACCGAATGTTATATTATTAACAAATACGCCGTCCATAACGTCGAAATGTAGCATATTCACACCGGCTTTTTCAAGTTCCCTGATTTCACTTTCAAGGTTCAGCATATCGGCACTCAATATAGATGCCGACACCAGATTATTATTCATTATTCAGCCACTTCTTTCGTTTTAAAAAATTAATCCTTATTAACATTATATAATATTTATTGCCACTCGTCAATATACTTGAATTGTTTTTTTAAAAAATTTCTGAAAAACCCTTTACAAACTGAAAAATATATGCTATAATAAATTCACCGTGTTCTCGGATAAGGGCTTGTCCTCGCACTCACCCTTGTCTTAGTCACTGGAATATTTTTATAAGAGGTGCTTTCAATGTTACTGAAAGAAGAAAAAACAGCCGTTATTGAGGCTAACAGAACACACGAAACTGATACAGGTTCTCCGGAAGTTCAGGTTGCTATTCTCACAAAGAGAATTAATGACCTTACTGAACATCTCAAGGAACACAAGAATGACCACCACTCAAGAAGAGGTCTTCTTAAAATGGTAGGTCACAGACGTAACCTCCTTGCTTATCTCAAGAAAAAGGACATCAACAGATACCGTGCTGTAATCGAAAAGCTCGGTCTCCGTAAGTAATTCCGCATTCAAGGCAGACGGGTCTTTGCACCTTTCTGCCTTTACGTCTTTAAACTCATATTAAGGAGCTTTTAATGAAAAAATTAACAACAGTAATTATAATTGCAGTCCTTGCAACAGCCGGATATTTCGGTTATGATTACACTATGGATAAGAGTATCACAAACAATTCCGCATGGTCTGAAACCGGAAATTCTGAATTTACTGTAAAGCTACCTGAAAGTATGAAGTCAAGTTCAAAACTGTATTCCGTTTCCACCGGTGAAGAACAAATTGCATTTTATGAAAACTCAAAAGTTGCATTCAGCGTTGCAAAAATCCCCTACTCCGTCAATGAAAATCTGAAAAATATTGATTTGGCAAGTTATCTTGGAAATATTAGTATCAATGGCGAAAAAATAAACGTCAAACCCATAAATGACGGCTATTATTATTCAGTGGTGAAAAAATCTTCATTTTTCAAGGGTAGTGATAATGTATTTGTTATCGAAAGTATGTTTAAAGGCGATAACGCTGTTTACAGCGTTGCAATTCAATGCAGAGAACGTGACCAAAAAGACTATGAAAATTCTATGATTGAATGGCTGGAAAGCTTTAAACTGAAATAAAAATGAAAACGGCTTTTAGCATTAAACTGTGGTACAGCCAACCTGTATCAGAGTTTTTTGCTAAAGCCGATTGAAAAATATTTTTTATTGGAGGCATTTTTCTATGTTTGAAAATTACAGAAAATTTGAAACAACATACGCAGGCAGACCTCTTGTCGTTGAAACAGGCAAGACTTGTGGTCTTTCCAACGGTTCATGCTGGGTAAGATATGGCGAAACTGTCGTTATGGCAAATGTAACCGCAAGTGCAAAACCACGTGAGGGAATAGACTTTTTCCCGCTTTCAGTTGATTACGAGGAAAGACTTTATTCAGTGGGAAAAATCCCTGGTTCTTTCACCAAAAGAGAGGGCAAACCCTCTGAAAAGGCTATACTCACTTCCCGTTGCGTTGACAGACCTATAAGACCGCTTTTCCCTAAAGATATGCGGAATGATGTTTCTGTCGTTATGACTGTTCTTGCCGTTGAGCCGGACAATTCCCCCGAAATAGCCGGAATGATTGCTACTTCAATAGCTATTTCAATTTCCGATATTCCATGGAATGGACCAATAGCCGGAATAAATGTAGGTCTTGTTGATGGCGAAATTGTCCTTAATCCTACTCTTGAACAGCGTGCAAAAACTGACCTTACACTTACTGTTGCAGGTACTGCTGAAAAAATTGTCATGATTGAAGCCGGTGCAAATGAAGTGCCGGAAGATACTATGCTTGATGCTATTATGACAGGTCACGAGGAAATCAAGAAAATGGTGGCATTTATTGCCGGTATAAGAAATGAAATCGGCAAGCCTAAATTTACTTTTGAGTCACAGGACGTTGACCATGATATGTTTGATGCTATTGAGGAATTTGCTTCAGACCGCGTAAAAGTTGCTCTTGATACAGATGACAAAACAGTCCGTGATGAGAGACTTGCTCCTATTGTTGATGATATTCACACAAAATTTGACGAAATTTACCCTGAACAGATTTCGATGATTGACGAATGTATTTATAAGTTACAGAAAAAAATTGTCCGTGAATGGCTCTACAACGGAAAAAGAGTTGACGGAAGAGGCATTGACGAAATCAGACCACTTGCCGCTGAAGTAGGACTTTTGCCAAGAGTACATGGTTCAGGACTTTTCACAAGAGGTCAGACACAAGTGCTTACTATTGCTACTTTAGGTCCTGTAAGCGATTCGCAGAAAATTGACGGTCTCGACGAAGAAGAGTCAAAGAGATATATGCATCAGTATAATTTCCCATCATATTCTGTAGGCGAAACCAAACCAAGCAGAGGACCTGGCAGACGTGAAATCGGTCATGGTGCTTTGGCTGAAAGGGCATTAGCTCCAGTAATTCCGCCCGTTGAAGAGTTCCCATATGCATTCAGACTTGTTTCTGAAGTTCTTTCCTCAAACGGTTCTACCTCACAGGGCTCAATATGTGGTTCAACTCTTGCTCTCATGGACGCTGGTGTGCCGATTAAAGCCCCCGTTGCTGGCATTTCATGCGGACTTATTACCCTCCCCGACAGCGACGACTTCATGACTATGGTTGACATTCAGGGTCTTGAAGACTTTTTCGGCGATATGGATTTCAAGGTGGGCGGTACTCATAAGGGCATTACAGCTATTCAGGTGGATATTAAGGTTGACGGTCTCACATCTGCTATCATTAAAGAAGCTTTTGAAAAGACAAGAAAAGCCCGTCTTTATATCCTTGACGAAGTTATGCTGAAAGCCATTCCTGAACCAAGAAAAACCGTAAATCAGTACGCACCTAAAATGCTCCAGACGAAAATTCCGGTTGATAAAATCCGCGAAGTTATCGGACAGGGCGGTAAGGTTATTCAGAAAATTTCCGCCGACTGTGAAGTTAAAATTGACATCAGCGACGACGGAAATGTGTTTATCAGCGGTGTTGATGGTGACAAGACAAATAAGGCTCTCCAGATTATAAATACTATCGCAAATGACCCCGAAGTAGGTGCAATTTATAAGGGTAAAGTCGTTAAGATTATGGATTTCGGTGCATTTGTTGAAATTGCCCCCGGAAAAGATGGTCTTGTACACATCTCAAAACTTGACAAGCAGAGAGTTGACAAAGTAGAAGACGTTGTTTCAGTCGGTGATGAAATCGTTGTAAAAGTTCTTGAAATCGACAGACAGGGCAGAATTAACCTCTCACGCAAAGATGCTCTTGCTGAAATCGAAGCAAAGAAAAACAGATAATATAAAAAAGTCACTCCTTTCGGAGTGACTTTTTTAAAAGGAGTTGCTTTATGGCTGAAAAAATATTTTTGATTATATTCTTTCTGTTCATGATATGTTTTAGTTTTATTTATATGATCCACCTGCTGAAAAATTCTGAATACCGTATTTCAAGAAAAGAACTTTTTTATTTTATTTTTATATTCCTGCCAAGTGTAATACTCTGCATTACAGTAATTATCGTTATTATTTTTAATATTTGAGATGACATTAATAAAAACTTCAGTTATAATTGTGGCTCTGTTTCAAAACCATATCTTTGACTTTCATAAGTGAAGTAGTTGTATTTCTTTCATTTTCTGAAAGTTTCATGGTAATATATTTAATAGTCTCCTCATAATCAGGTATCATGATATGTTCAAGAGCATTTACACGCCGACGGGTTT
>CAMWQI010000055.1 GCA_947176345.1 uncultured Ruminococcus sp. | reverse complement strand
GATGTTATCTATATTGCTGTAGTTACTATGGCTATGATTTTTGATGCCATTTTTTTATGTTAACACGCTCTAATATAAGTAGCGTTTTCGGAAAATGTAAACCCCCTGAAAAAATATCAGGGGGAATTTTTTGGATTTAGCGTGTGAGATTTTTTAAAAGTCCCTCACAACCGGAATAAATATCCTCATAGGCTGTCCGGAAATCTCTTGTGTACCATGGGTCGTCCACGTCGTCGGAACGTCCGGCAAATGTAAGAAGTTTATATATTTTTTTATCGTCGTCAAGAATTTTTTTCATGTTGCGGATATTAGCAGTATCCATGCCTATGAAATAATCATAGTTTTCATAGTCAGATTTTTTCAACTGCACGGAAAGTTTTCCCTCACAGCTGATACCGTGTTTTTTGAGTTCAGCCTTTGCCGGTGGGTATACCGGACTGCCCATGCCGTTATAATGGATAGTTTCTGAACTTGTCGCACTCGACGAAATATAGAAATCCTTATTTATTCCCTTGTCGCTGATAAGTTTTTTCATAATAAATTCCGCCATAGGTGAACGGCATATATTTCCGTGACATACAAACATTATACGTATCAGGAAAATCCCTCCTCAAATCAGAAATACTCAGCAATTTTTATATATAGTGCCTTTGCGGAGTCGGCAGATGTTGATTTATCATAGATAACATCATTACACGCTGAAAAGAAATCATCTATAAGGTCATTGTTTTCAAGAACCGGTGAGAGTTCCGTAAGCTGACAGCCTTCCATTTTCTGTGATGCCTCATACTGTATGCCGTAAAGCATATAATTTTTTTCTATTGTTTTCTTTGCTGAATTGCTTAATGGTATACCTTTTTCAACACCCTGAAGTTCCGCCATTTCAGGACTGTTCATAAGGAAATCAAGCAATAATCCGGCTTCATCGGGGTGTTCAGTGTTCTTGCTTACAGCGTACATAGTAGCCGGTTTAGCATACCAGCCCTCACCGGCGTTATTGCCATCAATTGTTGTATAGTCGGCAGTGATTATGTTTACTCCGTCTTCAATCATAGTACCAAAATAGTTTGTTGCATCGCTTACCCATGCAATCGCACCGGCATAAGTTCCTTTTGCTATTTCCTTGCTGTCATAGTGTTCAAGTTGTGGTATAACACTTTTGTCAACAAGTTCCTTGTAGAAATCTATCATATTCTGGAAATCTTCTGCTTTGAAATTCAGTTTATTTTTTTCAATAATTTTCTTGCCAGTAACCTGTTCAGTGTGTGCAATGAGATATAGCCATATTGATTTTGATGCACCACTCATGGGATATATGCCGTCTTTTTTCATTACTTCTGCTGAGTGAAATAAATCGTCCCATGTTTTCGGGGTATCAAGATTGTACCTGTTGTAAATATCCTGATTTATATAAACGGTTTCGGCATTCATTGCAATAGGTACAGCGTTGAGATGGTCATTTTTTATTCCGTATTCAAGAACATCATCAGAAAAATTTGCAATCTTGAAATTTTTCAGGTCATTTATATCATAGTAGCCCTCACCGTTCTCCGAATACTGTGAAAGCCAACTAAAATTTATCTGCATAACGTCCGCTTCCGTATTTGAACGCATCTGAATTTTACTTCTTTCCTCATATCCTGACCATTCCGAATAACTGCAATTTACTTTTATATTTGGATATTTTTCCTCAAAAAGTTCAACCGCCTGTATGGTATATCTGTTTCTTGCATCTGTACCCCACCATGAAAGATTTATTTCTACCTGTTTTTCCTGTTGTGTGACAATAGGTTCACGGTTTGCACAAGCTGATGTGGAAAGCAGTGCAATACTTCCGGTCAATGCAAGTATTCTGCTGAAAACTCTCATTACAATATACCCCCTTAATCATAAATAACAAAGCTGTCCTTACCATTTTTTTTGGCGGTAAATAGTGCGATATTTGCACAATCAAATACCTTGTCTGCTGTGAGACCATTATCAGGAGATACGGCTGTACCGATGCTTACAGTTATAGGAAAAATCCCTCTGTCTGTCTGTACGGCATTCCGGAAATCAGTACATACTTCCACACATTTCTTTGAAAGTTCTTTCCGTATCAGCATATTGTCTTTTTCGGTAACGTTTATCAGTACTGCAAACATATCAATATTTATTCTGCCGACACATTGTGCTTTAGGGAAAAGCCTTTGTATCTCATTTACTAATCTTCCTATAGTGCCTTCCGCATAACTGCGACCGAAACTATAGGTCATTTCGCTGTAATTATCAATATCAATGAGTAACATTGCATATGTATCTTTTTGTTCTGAAAAGATTGTGTCAACTCTTTCAATGAATGCACCTTTTGTTAAAACAGAACTAAATTCCTCATCACGTGAACTTTCGCTTAAATTAGCGGCTACAATTCTTGCGGGGTCAGTGAGTTTGGAGGTAAAGAAAATTCCTATAACAACCGCCAGTACAGCAGATAATAACGCCACAAGATAAATATATATTTGCATTTGATTTTTTTCTTTCATGATAATTTCAGTGGGTATGGAACATATAACATACCAGCCGACATCACATGAATTTACAGTTGTAAGGTATTTATCACCTAAAATTGTTGATGCGTCCTTGCCCTCAACCTGCTGGCTTATCTCAAACGGAAGATTTTTTCCGGTTTCATTTTTTTCCGTCGAGTTCATGATTATGTATTTTTTATCAGTAAGACGTATAGTCATACCGTTGTCCGTCTCTGAATTTCTGATAACGTCCGATAATTCGGAAGTATATATTGATATTACAAGTAATGCGTTATCATGGATATACTTTACATAATATATTCTCTCATAATCGTCCTGA
This sequence comes from uncultured Ruminococcus sp., assembly GCA_947176345.1. Taxonomy (GTDB): domain Bacteria; phylum Bacillota; class Clostridia; order Oscillospirales; family Ruminococcaceae; genus Ruminococcus. The sequence goes on along the minus strand of CAMWQI010000055.1, from coordinate 10,061 downwards.
TAGCCCGTATACCAGCCGTCACGTGTGCGGTTATTTGAAATCATCTTTTCAAATTCCTCAAACATATTATCAGTAAAAAGACTTTTAGTGCCTTTTGATATATTACCGATAGTATCATTGTTGCGATAAACTATTCCGTAATCAAGAAAGTTTTCCATAAGACAGATTTTTGAAAGTGAATCAGAAATAGTTTTTTCCGTATTAATACCCTGATATTCATCAATGGATTTTTCGGCTGTATCGTATGTGTATGCTTCATCAATTGAAAAAGCAAGCGTTCCGGCATTTTCAAGACGTGAAAGATAGTTATTGAGATTAATATTAAGCTGTGCATTGAGTGAAGATGTCATTGAACTGACTTTTTTCCGGAGAACGTTTTCACTTGTATTCACGGCAAAAACCGTAACGCCTATTATTGCCAGTACTATGATTATGGCATAGCCTATAATCATTGAAATCCTCATGTTGCGTATCTTCATAAGTCCGTATGCTCTTTTTTCATTTCGTGTCATATTATTCCCCCTTAATATTATTTTACTATAATATTATATCACATAATCCATATCAATTTATGAATTTTCTGTAAATGTGAACTGTCATCACCTATTTTCATTGAAAAAATCTGATATTTAAATAAAAACTGCCGGAAAATATCTCCGGCAGTTGATATTTAAAATTCTTTTCTGATAAATTCATCAGCCGGAATAGGCTTTGAGTAATAATAGCCTTGAAAACTTTTTATTCCGTATCTCCGGAGGAAATCACGCATATCGGCTGTCTCTACACCCTCAACGCATACTTCCGCCTTGAATGCATCTGCAAGTGACGAAATAAACTGAACAGTGCTTTGGTCTGAATGACTTTTTTCAATATCCTTGACAAATTCGCGGTCAATCTTGACTGTATCAATGGGAAGTGTCCGCAGAGTGCCTAATGAGGAAAAACCAGTCCCGAAGTCGTCAAGAGCTATTTTTATGCCATGTTTCCTGAAAATCTTGAACATATTATTAAGTATGTCCATATCAAGCAGGCGACAGCGTTCAGTGATTTCAAGGCAAAGATTTTCCGGCGGAAAACCTGTTTCTTCAAGTATGCTGAAAACGTCCGATACGAAATCACTTTTTTCAAGTTGTGCATATGATATATTTACGTTCATTATGAAATCAGGATATTTTTTGAGAAAAATCTTACCATCATTCATTGCTTGCCTTAAAATCCATCTGCCCAGTTCTGGAAATAGTACGTCCTGTTCAAGCACCGGCACGAACTGCACCGGCGGAACTATGCCATATTTGTCATTTTTCCAGCGGATAAGTGCTTCCATGCCCTTGAGTTTTTCAGTATCGGCATACATTATTGGCTGATAGCAAAGAAAGAAACCATTGCAGTTTTCTATAACACTGTTGCGGATAACATTTATAGTTTCAATGGAATTTCTGTCATTTCCCTTTTCGATATTATCAAAAATGACAATATCACCAAGCCGTCTGTTTTTGGACTCATAATATATATATTTTAGACAGGAATATATTGTTTCACTTTCAATATTGAAATCATTTAATACCATAAGACCGGCATTAATTGAAAGACTTATTTTTTCCGTATCAACAAAAAATTCATGTGAAACTTTTTTCCTAAGTTTTTTATATAGTTCTGTGATGTGCTTTTCATCACGGGAATTGCTTATTATAGCGAATTTAGTTCCGTCCATGCGATATACAGAGCCTTGATTTGCAAAAACTTCCTGTATACAGTTTGCAAAAGTCCGGAGAACTTTATTTCCGAATTTATATCCGTACATATCATTTATAACAGAAAAGCCCGTTATTCCGGTAATAATGACTGAATTTTTTTTCTTTTTCCAAAGAATAGTTTTTACATCGTCAAAGAAACCGTAAAGACTCCGGAGACCTGTTATTGTATCTATGTAGCTTAAAGAGCCATGATTTTTTATAGCACCGGCAAAGTATTCCGGATTTCCATTTTCATCACGTATAACTGCACCACGGCACGTACAGACAACATAGCTTCCGTCATAGGCTTTGGCACGATATTGTATATCATGTCCTTTATCCTTGCCTGAAAATATATTATCTATACTTTTCCGGTATAATTCGCGGTCATCGGGGTGAATACATTCTTCCCATATAGCACCGGCATTTTTCATATAGCGGTCAGGCAGATTGAAGTAATCCACCGCACTTTTTGACCAGCGTGAATAATCATTTTTCATATCACAGAGGTAGATATAACTTCCCTCCGCTATAATGGAAAAAGTTTCAAACATACTGTCCAGTCTGTTAAGACTATTTTTATCCATTTTCAGCCCTCCCCGACATTTTTTTGATAAATATATGCTATAGTTTCTATACATTATATCACACTTTGAACACACTTTCAAGCACTTTCACCATATTGTCTTTATTTTTGTGGAAAATCACTAAATTTTATGGTCTTTTTTTGACACGGATATAAAATGACATTATTCTTTACAAAAACTCATGATTATGTTATAATAGGCGTATCGTTGCTTTGAAAGGAGTGATTTATATAATTAAAAAATTTTTCCGGATTATTTCAGCCGGAATTATTGCCGGTTTATTTTTTCGTGTTCAAAGTCTGCCGGACGTTCATTCGGTTTCGGGAGGTATAAGCATAAATGAAGTATGTTCAGAAAATACTTTCTATAAAGCACCAGATGGGGAGATATATAGTTGGGTTGAAATATGCAACAGTACATCTAAAACTGTCGATATAAGTGGTTGGGGACTTTCTGATGACCCTGAAAATCCTTTGAAATGTACTTTAGCTGGCGGTACTGTTCTTAAAGCAGGACAGAAAACAGTTATTTTCTGTTCACCGAAACACGCCGATATCGACATAGACAAGGACGAAAATATTCTTATTCTTTCCGACAGAAAAGGCAATGAAATGGACAGAATTACTTTTAAAAAAACCGAACCAGATATTTCATACGGGCAGTTTCCGGACGGTAGCGGAAATTATGCTGTTATGGAGTGTACCCCCTATAAATCAAATATTTCACCAAATGAAAAAATTGAAGTGCCAGCTCCGGAATTTTCACATGAAAGTGGTTTTTATGATAATGATTTTATGCTGACTATAGATGTTCCATATGGAACAACGGTATATTATACCCTTGACGGCAGTAATCCGGATATTAATTCACAGGAATACAATGCTCATATAAGAGTATACGACAAGTCGGAGTCTCCTAACGTATTGAGTGCAAGAACTGATATAAGCTCATACGGTGCATCTGCACCTGTAAAAAACGTGGACAAGGCTTTTATAATACGTGCGGTAGCCGTTGACGATATAGGCAGACGGAGCAGGGTTATTACGGCAAGTTATTTTATGGGAAATACTAATAGTTCGTATTATAAAGATATGAAAGTTATTTCCATAGTCACAGACCCTGATAACCTATTTGATTATAATAAAGGAATATATGTTAAGGGTGTATATTATGATATGTATAATTCAAGCAGTATTGAGGCATGGAACAAAAAAGCTAATTACACTCAAAAGGGCAAAGAATGGGAACGTGAGGCGGTTTTTGAAGTATTTGACAAAGGGGAAAAAGTCTTGTCGGAAAACGTCGGAATACGTATAAAAGGTGCTACATCACGTTCCACACCACAGAAAAGTTTCAATATTTACGCCCGTGAGGAATACGGCTGTAAGAAATTTAATTATGATTTTTTTGACGGACAAGCAATAAATGCAGTCACGGGTAAACCGGCTGAAACTTATGAAACACTTTCTATAAGAAATGCCGGAAATGATACATCTTATTCGTATTTAAGGGACAATATAAATCAGAAATTAATAAATGACAGAAATCTTACCATGCAGACCATGAATGAATGTATATTATTCATTGATGGTGAGTTTTGGGGATTTTATACTCTCACTGAAAAAACCGATGACAGCTTTATTAAAAATCACTATGGCATAAAAAAGAAAAACGTTGCTATAATAAAAAATAATGAGGTTGAAGAAGGTACGGAAGATGACTTTAAAGACTGGAATAATTTAATGTCACAGTCAGTCCGTGCCGATATGACTATTGATGAGAATTACAAGGATTTTTGCAGTAAAGTTGATATAGAAAGTTTCATTGAATATTTTGCAGTACAGATTTACTGGTGTAATGGTGACTGGCCATGGAATAATTTTGCGGTATGGCGTTCTAATAAGATTGATAAATCAAATCCATATGCAGACGGCAAATGGCGTATGTTGCTTTTTGATACGGATTTCACGACGGGTTTATATAAAAACAATGATACATCATATAAATCTGATACTTTCGCACGTATAAGCGGTTATGATTACAACGTCAGCCGGACTTTCATTCATCTTTTAAGAAATCCGGATTTCAGGGAAAAATTCTGCAATATATTTATGGATTTGGCTAATTATAATTTCAGTCCAGAAAGAACGGATTTAGTCATTGAGGAGTACAGGGAAAAATACCACCAGCAGATTATTGATACGTGCGAGAGATTTTATGCAAGCAGTTTCAAGCAGTATGACGGAACATACAGATTCGACAGTGAAATGAATACTATAAAAGAATTTTATCAGAAACGCTTTACTTATGCGACGGACAGTCTCAGGAGAACTGCCGGACTTCATGGCTCTCTTAAAAGTGTGACCCTTAAACAGAATAAGCAGGGAAGTATAAAATTAAATACAATTACTCCGGATATTTCCTGTAAAGACTGGAAAGGACAGTATTTTTCCGACTGTAAAATAACTATTGAAGCCGTTCCGGAAGAAAATTATCAATTTGAAAAATGGGTTGTAACTGGTGCAAAACTTTCAGCGACAGAAATAAAATCTCCGGTTATAGAAATTTCCCTCGACGACGATATAACTATAAAAGCAGTTTATAAGAAATCATAGTTTCCACTGGTCGCAAAGTTTGTTTATAGCATCGGTGAGTTTTCGCATATCGGCATTTGTGCGCCCCTGTGAGTTTTGAATAAGCCTGTAGAGGCGTTCCGACGACATGAGCAGGTTATTATAATGTACGTTTTCATTGGCATGGGATTTTTTCGGCACGGGACGTGGTTCAGCGTCAACAGTAACAATGCCGTTTGTTATATCAAATTCCGCACTGCTGTATGGTACATATACATCAGCATCGAGTTCATCGCGGAGTTTCTGTGCAAATATTTCAGATGATTTCGAGTCACCATGATTTATAAAGAATTTCCGCACACCTGAAATTGACTCAGCCCATTTCATAAGACCATCGGAATCCGCATGACCGCTTACACCAGGTAACTGCTGTATTTTTGCGGAAACTGTAACAGTTTCACCAAATAGTTTCACTTTTTTTGCACCGTCAACAAGACTTCTTCCAAGGGTATTTACAGCCTGATAACCAACAAAAAGTATAGTATTTTCAGGTTTCCAGAGGTTATGTTTAAGGTGATGTTTTATCCGTCCGGCTTCACACATACCGCTTGCGGAGATAATGACTTTCGGGCGCATATCATCATTTATAGCTCTTGAGTCGTCACTTGTTACAGTACGGATAAGTCCATTAAAAGTTATCGGGTTTATGCCACGACGTACAAATGAAAGTGCCTCCTCATCGTAACAGCTTTCACGGTTATTAATAAAAATATCTGTAGCCTCATTAGCAAGCGGACTGTCCACATACACCGGAAAATCGGCATGACCAGTAATTAAATTATCGGCTTTTATCTGACGTATAAAATATAACATTTCCTGAGTTCTTCCGACAGCAAACGACGGTATAATAACACTTCCGCCATTATCGAAAGTTTTTTGCAGAACGTCCGCAAGTGCTGTGACATAATCTGTTGGTCTGTCATGAATACGACTTCCGTATGTTGATTCCATAATGACATAGTCGGCATTTTCAATATATTGTGGGTCACGAATAAGTGGCTGATTTGTATTTCCTATATCACCGGAAAAAACTATCCGCCGTGAAATATCATTTTCTGTAAGGTCAATTATAACGCTTGCAGAACCTAAAAGATGACCAGCATCACGGAATGTCACAGTTATTCCGTCACAGATTTCAACTGGAGTTTCGTAATGGTGGGGGACAAATAATTCCGATGCTCCTATTGCCTCGTCCATAGTATATAGAGGTTCATATTCCTCGTCGCCACGCCGACGGGCTTTACGGTTTTTCCATTCGGCTTCAAATTCCTGTATATGTGCGGAATCACGGAGCATGACAGAACACAGATTTGCAGTGGCTTTTGTAGAATGTATTTCACCGCTGAAACCACCGGCATACAGAAGTGGGAGCATTCCGGAGTGGTCTATATGGGCGTGGGTGAGCAGTACAAAATCTATATCCGACGGTGCAACGGGTATCTGTGCATTCTCGAAAGAGTCTTCACCCTGTTCCATACCGAAATCTACAAGGAATTTTTTTCCGCAAGCTTCAAGATATGTACAGCTTCCTGTCACTTCATGGTTAGCACCAATAAAAATCATTTTCATAGAAAAACCTCCTTTTGTTATGTTACAATAATTATAACATATTTTATGCGAAATGTCCAGCGAAATATATGAATTTTTCATAAAAATATAATTAGTTAAAATAAATATTTTTTATGAAAACACTTGATTTTTGTTTTTATATGTGATATAATGTTAAAGTACTATACGGAGATGTATCGAAGTGGTCATAACGAGAACGACTCGAAATCGTTTGAACGGTAAAACGTTCCGTGGGTTCGAATCCCACCATCTCCGCCAGATATTCATTAGAATATCTTCCTTTAATTATAATAGAAAAGCAGTCCGGATATTTATTTTTTCCGGACTGCTTTTTTTCTATATTTCCATGAGAATCAATTTTCAAAATTTTTTGATTTGGCGCGTGACTTTTTGTATTTCGCGTGTGACTTTTTTGTATTTCGCGTGTTAGATTTATAATTATGTACGGATAATAAAAATTATTTAATCATAAAAATTTATTTCCGTAAATATCAATCAAAAATGCTTGCAATAGCTGGAAAACTATGATATAATTAATATTAAAATAATTCGTGAAAGGAGCATTTTATATGCGTTCAAAAGGTACTAAGACTATAGCTGAAAACAGAAAGGCGCGTCATGAATATTTCGTACTTGAAACCTATGAGGCAGGAATAGAACTTGTCGGCACGGAAGTGAAATCTATCCGCAACGGCAGTGTGAATTTAAAAGACAGTTGGTGTTCAGTGGACAGGGGAGAGCTTTTCATAAGAGGTATGCATATATCCCCATACGAAAAGGGAAATATCTTCAATAAAGACCCCCTCCGTGTACGCCGTCTGCTTATGCACAAAAAGGAAATAAATAAACTTTACGGAACACTCAAACAGGATGGTCTTTCACTTATTCCGTTGAGTATATATTTCAAAGACTCAAAAGTTAAGGTTCAGTTAGGACTTTGCAAGGGTAAGAAACTTTATGACAAGCGTGCAGACTCCGCAAAGCGTGATGCAAAACGTGAGATAGACAGAAATCTGAAAACCCATAACCAGTAAAGGACAGTGTATTATGGCATCATATCAGGTTTATTTATATGACGAACAGAAACAATTTTTGTTGAAATATATCCGTGAAAGACGTTCCGAAAACATTAAAATTCTTTTGATAAGTGCTGTAATTTTTATATATAAGTTCCTGCTTCTGAACAGTGATGTAGCACTGAAAAATTCATTTGAAATAAAATGTGCAATTGTATATCATAGTATAATTATGGCGATGAGTGTTTTTGTTTTTATCACGACTTTTATAGGTGGTTTCGGCAAGACTTTTGGTTATAAATGCGACAAAAAGTGTATAGAAAATGACTGGTATACGATTACTTCCGGAAATTTTGTCTACCGTGACAAAAACCGCCACAACAAGCCACCTTATTATATAAGCGACAAATCATATAATCAGTATATATGCCCACGGTTTGTTGACTGGCGTTATGCAACGGAAGATACTACATTCATTTATATAAAACTTGAAAATGGTCGTAATTATGCCATAGTTGATAAATGAATAAATCCGGAGGTGGTTTTATGGCTTTTGTATTCAGGGAACTGACTGAAAATGAAAGTGAAGATTTGGTAAATACATATAATCTTAAAAATATCTACCAGCCTGACAAAAAACTGTTTATTTATTTTGAATCTGTTGATACAGAACAAAATGCAAGATTGTTTTTGACAAGTGCATATAAAAACAAACCAGCAGTATTTAAATTCATATGGAATAAGGAAATATATGATATATATGTGGACTTTGTTGTTGATAAGCAAAGAAAAACAATTAAATGGACTTTAAAAGTATATCTTTCAGAAAAAAATGTCAAAGAAACAGATTTTTTAATATCTTTAATTAAAAATGCATTTGCAGCACATAGTATTTATCAATCATTATTTAATGAAATAAATATTATCTATAACTGAATGAATCCGGAGGTGATTTTATGTCGAAATATCAGGTTTATTTATATGAAGAGCAGAAACAGTTTTTATTGAAATATATCCGTGAAAGGCGTTCCAATGATATTATAATACTCTGGACAAGTGCCATAGTTTTTATAATTATGTTTATGCTTATAAAAGTTGATACCTTGATGACAGGTTCATTTGAAATGAATGAAATAAATGCATACTGTCTTATATATATGTCTGTGAGTGTTTTTGCTTTTATTAAGATTTTTATAAAAAATTTCGGGAAGACTTTTGGTTTCGGTTGTGACAAAAAATGTATAGAAAATGACTGGTATACGATTACTTGCGGAAAGTTCGTCTACCGTGACAAGAACTCCCACAACAAACACCCTTATTATATAAGCGACAAATCATATAATCAATATATATGCCCACGTTTTCTTGACTGGCGTAATGCAACAGAAGATACGATATTTCTTTATATAAAGCTTGAAAACGGTAGGAACTATGCCATCGCTGACGATATATACACTTTGACAAAATAAAATAATTATGGGGGATTGTATGGGATTTTTTTCAAAATTATTCAACGCAAAAACAGGTAAGGAAACTAAAAAAACTATAATGATTTTGAAAGAATGGGAAAAGCGTCATTTTCCTGGTGTGAATAACAGCAATAAAAATATCCGTTATAACATATATATAACGGACGTGGGAGAAAAAATTCAGCTTTCAAATATCAAAATCCCTGAACTTAATAAGTCAGAAGAAAAAACTATTATAGATGTTTGCATGGATATTATAGGTTTTCTGGGTTTTTCCGATAAAAATCGTCTTACAGGATTTATTGCAGGATACCGTGAAAAGTTCCGCAGTGAAATAGTTACATTTATGGACAATCTCTCAAAGATGAAACATTTAAGCAAAGAATGTCGCAAAGACCCTATATTCGATAAAATAGACTATATATTCAATCTGAAACTGAAAATACTTCATAATGAACTTGTTTTCTGTAAGTTTCACAAAATGAACGATATTAAATATTTTACAGATATAAATGAACGTCTTGCCATTATTTACAGGGATTTACAAAGTCTTAACAATGATTTTTCAGAGTGTATGTATGTTATGTCCAGTCTTGAATACGCTGATGTTACATATCATCTTGAAAGCATTAATATGCGTGTTGATATTCTGATACAGACAGCAAAGGAAATACTTAACAATTAAAGGATTAGTGATTAGTATGAATTTTTTAGTTGAATACCTTAAACACCCACGTAAAATAGGAGCGGTTGCATCAAGCGGAAACGGTCTTGCAAGAAAAATGATGAAACCGATTAATTTCAAATCGGCAAATGTTATTGTGGAATATGGTTCGGGTACGGGTGCTTTTACACGTGAACTGGTTATACATCGTAAACCTGAAACTGTTCTTATACTGATTGAGCAGAATGAACTTTTTTGCCGTGAACTTGAAAAAACTTTCTGTAATCAGCCGAATATCTACATAATAAATGACAGTGCCGAAAATGTAAATTTTTATCCACTATCCACAACTTAACGACTCATAAATTAGACTTTCTGTTATGATGAAAT
>CAMWQI010000054.1 GCA_947176345.1 uncultured Ruminococcus sp. | reverse complement strand
ATCTGCAATATATTTTATCACAAATAAAAAATTTTGTCAAGGAATTTTTTGTGAAAATTATTTAAATTTCTGTTAACAATATTATCCGTTCAAAATTATTGAAAGATATCTGCCGTCGAAATTTTCACCGTATCCGTAATTTTGCCTGAAATCAGAAAATGAAACTTTTTCAACATCAGGGACGGGAATATTATTTTTCGTCAGATAACTGACAATTTCCTCTATAATTTCCGGAAACATACTTTCAGTATAATCACAGACACTTGTATAAAGATATATTCCCAGAAAACAATTCAGTAAATCAAGCATTTCATTCAGGTCATTGTTTTTGAGGTCTTTGTATAGATTTCTGAAAGTATCACGACTGTATTTTCCGGCATAGTCTTCAAATTCGTTATATTCATTAATATATTCCGGAAACAAGTCAACAAAAGAATCCAGCCATTCATCCCAGTAGGAATCATTGAATTTCCACATTTCTTCCGCAAGTGGTGTCCAGTCTTTTTCCGGATATTGTGCAACAATATATTTTTCAATACACATGATTATAAAAGCTATTCTTCCGGATACTGATATACTTCTTAATTTTTCTGTTATCTTTTGCATATATTATCACCAATCTTTCATGCAAGAGGTATTGAATTATGGTTTTCGTCGAAAAAAACTATATTGTCAATGTAAACATTGGACTGATTTTCACTTCCCCACCGCATTATAAGAAAATTGGCATCGTCCATTTTTTCGTCCCAGCAGTATCCGGTGTCAGCAAGCAAAAATTTAAACTCACCGTGTACCGCTCCGGACATTTCAAGATTATATTCACCGCCTTGTGTTTCAGCAAAATCATACCATTTGCCGTTACCGTCGGAATTTTTCACACTTATGACCGTTCCGCCACCTATACATATAGTACCGGAGGCTTTTATATGTTTGCCGTCCTGATTTATGTAATTATCTGAAACAGCGTCCGCATACACATCAAATTCTATGCTCCGAACTTCCGGAAGTTTTTCAGTGCCGATAAGTTCAGCGACATTTATGCAGATTTTCTGTACTTTTCCGTCAATGTCAACTGTCATATCGTCTGTAAATTTCAGCATATTATTTCCGAGAACGTTTTCTACAGAAAGTTCACCATGTGCAGAATTAATATCATCAGTTATCACAGAGGCAAAGGAAAAATCGCCATTGTCAAAAGTCACAGCATTAATATCATAAGCCTGTACAGGAATATTTACAGACCACTTCCCTACTTGTGTACCACATGAAACAGTAAATAAAAACAAAGATAAAATTAAATTTTTATATTTCATTTTTTAAAATACGTCCCCCCTGAAAATTCAGAGGGGCATTTAACTGATTTTAGTTATTTTTCTTCTTTATTGCCAGTACAGAAACTCCAGCAAGTGCCATAATTGCCACAGCTGTACCCACTCCGGCATCTCCTGTAGGAGCAGGTGCATTTGCGATAGGTGCATTACCAGAAGAGGCACTGTCTGTCGATGCTACTGCCGATGTAGTAGTTGTTGATGTTGTATCAGCAGATGTAGTAGTGCCTGTTGTTGTAGTGCCTGTATCGGTTGTTGTGGTGGACTCACTGCCTACAGTAGATATGTAATTTATTTTAAAAGTTATTCCGCTTGACGCAAGTGTTTCGTCTTTGTCAAGTTTGATATTTGACTGGAGAATAAGGCTGTCAATAGTTTCTGAAGCCTCATTAAGAGTCCATGTAGCAGTATAGTCACCATCGCCGTTTATAGAAACAGCGGTATTGCCATTTTCACCTGCATTCCATGCACTGTTCATGCCCACACTTCCTATAAGATAAGCACAGAGATTTTCAGTTGTGCCGTCTTCATTGGTTCTTGTGGAGTCAGAACCGATTCCGTCAACGGTAAAATTAACAACAATTTTTTCGCTTACAGGTGTTTCTGTAGAAACGTCCTCAATGTTATTTCCGTTCCATGTATTGCAGATATTAAGTCTTACCTCATTGGTATCGTCGCTGGTAGTAAGAGCATCGGAAGATGCTGTATAGGAAATGTTAACATCATCTGCATAGGCTGAAATTCCCATAGCCGACACTGACAAAACAGAAACTGCCACAGTCAAAGCCATAATAAACTTTTTGATTTTCATATAAAAAAAACTCCTTTGATTTCACACTGGAAAAATTTTTTATCCGGATATACCGGTACTTACAACACAGTAAAGTATATCATGATTTTGACTTTTTGTCAAGCGGTTTAAAGATAAATTATTTTCTATTAAAATATATTAATATATTCCTGACGAACAAAGACGGATTTTTTATATTTTATGCAGTCATCATGCACAAATACAGTAAAATATATTAACAGTTGAAATTATCCGGAAAAAATGTTATAATTCAAGTATGAAAAATCTTTAAGGAGGAATTTATATGAGTATTTTTGATGTATTTGACAAAATCTCACATAATACGACACAATCCACCGGCTCACCTGAATATATTATTGCAGGTTTAGGAAATTTCGGTATGCAGTATGACAATACACGTCATAACGCCGGTTTCAGCGTTGTTGATATGCTTGCGGAACAGTACGGAACAGAAATAAACAGAATGCGTTTCAAGGGCATGACCGCTGAAATAACCATTGAGGGTTTCAAATGCCTGCTCCTCAAGCCCACAACATACATGAACAACAGTGGTGAGTCAATAGTTCAGGCTATGGAATTTTATAAACTTGATGTTGATAATCTCATTGTGGTATGCGATGATATTTCCCTTGACTGCGGTAAAATTCGTATACGTCGCAAGGGCAGTCACGGCGGACATAACGGACTGAGAAGTATTATTGACCTCACGGGAAGAGACGATTTCCAGAGAATAAAAGTCGGTGTAGGAAAAAAACCACACCCTGATTATGACCTTGCCAAATGGGTTTTAGGAAAATTCCGTCCGGCTGATTTGGAAAAAATGAAAATTTCTGCTGAAAATGCCTGTGAGGCACTGAAACTTATGGTTCTGGACGAAACCGATGAGGCTATGAATAAATATAATTAATCAGAACAGAATTTCCGATTGGAGACAAATAAATGAAATTTTTCAGAAATCTATTCAGTGAGCTTTCCGGATATAAAAATATTTGTGAGGCTATTGACAAAAAAATAACACCCGTTTCGGTCACGGGACTTTCCCACATACACAGGGCAAATCTTGTATATTCACTTACAACAGACAAAATAAATCTGCTGATAACGGGTTCGGAAGCGGAAGCCCGTAAAATATGCGATGATATAAACATGATGTCCGGTGAGGAAACCGCTGTAGTTTTTCCCTCAAAGGAACTTGTTTTCACACCCGTGGACACTGCCAACCATGAATATGAATATATGCGTATATCGGCACTTTCCAAAATGATGAAACGCCGTTCCGGTGTGATATGTGCGGGCATGGAGGCTGTCATGCAACCAACTATTCCGGCTGATAAACTCATTTCTGCCAGTATGGAAATTTCCACTGGTCAGGAAATAAATATAACGGAATTTGCAAATGAACTTGTCCGCATAGGCTATCAGCGGTGTGAAAAAGTAGAGGGTGCATCACAGTTTTCAGTGAGGGGAGCTATTATTGATATTTTTCCGGTACAGGCTGAAAGACCCGTCCGCCTTGAATTATGGGGAGATGAAATTGATACAATTTCAGAATTTGAGACCGACACACAAAGACGTACAGAAAATCTTGAAAATATATCAATACCACCGGCAAGCGAAATGCTTTATGATAATGACGAACTTGCCGGAAAAATAGAAAAACTCATGAAAAAAGTACGTGGAAAACGTATCGTTTCAGTGCGTGAAAATCTTGGTGCGGACGTTGAAAAACTGCGTGCCGGTAAAATTCTCACGCATAGTCAGAAATATTACAATCTGATATATGATAATCCGGCAACGATTTTTGACTATGTGGACGGTGCGGTATTTTTCAGCGACTACTCCGCTGTAATGGACACAGCTTCCGGAATAACTCTACGCCATAATGAAGATATTAAAATCCTCATTGAAGATGGGCAGTTATGCAGAGGGCTTGACGGTCATATAATGGAACTCCCACAGGTTCAGGAACTTGCCGAAAAACACATATGTCTTTATATGAGTAATTTTATGCAAAGTGGTGAACGTATAGATTTCAAACAAATAGTCAGCTTTGAGGCTATGCATACGGCTGTATGGAGCGGTGAAATGAAACAGCTTACAGAAGATTTGCGTGATTTCATAAAACGTAAATACAGGATTATTCTTTGTGCCGGAAGTGAAAAGACTTTGCCGGTTATCCGTGAAGATTTGCAGAAAAATAATATTCCGTGTGATATATGCACTGATGATACTGTACCGGAAGTCAGCAGGGTATGTCTTATGTCGGGAAGTTTCAGCAGTGGTTTTGAATATCCTGAAAATAAAACCGTCCTTATCACACAGGGACGTTCCATGGACGCACGCCACAAAAAACGTCCGAAGAAAAACAAATCCGAAGAAATACGCAGTCTGGCGGATATTGCTGAAGGAGATTTGGTGGTACATTCCGGTTATGGTATAGGACGTTTCATAGGTATACGCAAACTTGAATTTGACGACGTTGTAAAAGATTATATCACTATCCAGTATGCAGGAACTGATAAATTATATATTCCGGTCACACAGCTTGATATGGTATCAAAATATATAGGCTCACGGGATGACAGTGGTGTTAAACTGAATAAACTTTCCTCCGGTGAATGGCAGAAAACCCGAAATAATGTCCGCCGTGCCGTCAAGGATATGGCACATGAACTTATCGAACTATATGCAAAACGCGAACAGAGTAAAGGCTTTGCGTTTTATCCGGACGACGAAATGCAACACGATTTTGAGGAACGTTTTCCATATATAGAAACTGATGACCAGTTACAAGCAATATCCGAAATAAAAGCCGATATGGAAAACTCTAAGCCTATGGAAAGACTTTTATGTGGTGATGTGGGTTTCGGCAAGACGGAAGTTGCATTCCGTGCCGCTATGAAGTGCGTTCTTGCCGGCAAACAATGTGCTTTGCTTGCACCTACAACTGTACTTGCCTATCAGCACTATCAGACGGCTTTAAGACGTTTTGAACAGTTTCCCGTAAATATAGAACTTCTCTCACGCTACCGCACCACTAAACAACAAACTGAAATTCTTAAAAAACTTAAACAGGGCAGAATTGATATTCTTATAGGAACACATAAAATTATTCAGAAAAGCGTTATATTTAAAGATTTAGGGCTTGCAATAATTGATGAGGAACAGCGTTTCGGTGTGGCACATAAGGAAAAATTCAAAGAGGCTTTCAATGGTGTTGATATTCTCATGCTATCGGCAACACCTATACCACGTACATTAAATATGGCTATGTCCGGAATACGTGATATGTCCGTATTGGAAGAACCACCACAGGACAGACAGCCGGTTCAGACGTATGTTGTAGAATACAACAACAGCATGATTATTCAAGCTATCACCCGTGAGTTAAGACGCGGAGGACAGGTTTATTATATTCATAACAGAATTGAAACTATCCAGTCACGCACCGCACAGTTGCAGGAATATTTTCCGGAAGCCCGTATAGCTTACGCACACGGACAGATGAATGAAGAAAAAATGTCTGATATATGGGAAAAACTTGTTGAACATGAAATAGATATTTTAGTATGCACAACGATTATTGAAACAGGCGTTGACGTTCCGAATGTGAATACCCTGATTATAGATGATTCTGACCGTTTCGGACTGTCACAGCTTTATCAACTAAGGGGACGTGTAGGACGTTCAAACAGACGTGGTTATGCATATTTCACATATCAGCGTGATAAGGTTTTAACGGAAATAGCCTCTAAACGTCTTAACGCCATGAGAGAATTTACACAGTTCGGAAGTGGTTTCCGTATTGCTCTCCGTGACCTTGAAATAAGAGGAGCAGGCAGTATTTTAGGTGGAAAACAACATGGTCATATGGAGGCTGTCGGCTATGATATGTACCTGAAACTTCTTTCGGAAGCCGTTGCGGAAGAACGCGGTGAAAAGCCTGAAAAAATTCCGGAATGTCTAATAGATGTACAGATTAATGCACATATTCCTGAAAATTACATTTCAAGCCTTAATCAGCGTATAGACGTTTACCGTAAAATTATGACTCTTAATACTTCTGAAGACAAGGAAGACCTCATAGACGAACTAATTGACCGTTACGGCGAACCACCGGAGGCTGTAACAGGACTTATTGAAGTCTCACTGCTCCGGAATAAAGCTTCACATCTTGGCATCAGCGAAATATCACAGAAAAACGGGGCTATGTATTTTTATACGGAATATCTCTCCACTGAACAGGTCATGGCACTTTCCGGAAACTATAAGGGACGTATAACTTTCAACGGTTCAGGAAAATCTTACGTTTCAATAAAAATTTCCCCGAAAACAAAACCATTCGACATGATGAAAGAAACTATCGATATAATAAATAATGCGTGATTTTCATAAACAATCCCTTGACAAAATAACGTGAAAATATTATAATATAATTAAATAAAATATGAAAGGAACGGTAATTTTTTATGAATTTATTTAAAAAAACTATAGCAGGAATTTTAATCTCCTGTATGACAATTTCTGCTATTCCGTATTCAAACAGCTACATTTCAGGCGACGTATCAGCTGTATCAGAAAGTGTTGCAGACACTATGAAGTGGGATACCCTCCGTATAGGCGGAGCAGGTTTTACTTCTGGTATCGTGACCGGTCAGAAAGAAATGTATCTCCGTACAGACGTAGGTGGTGCTTACAAGTGGAACTATGAGACTTCTGAATGGGAACAGCTTTTCGGCTTCCTGAATGAAGAAGACAGAGGCTTGCTCAGCGTAAAGGGCATGGCTATTGACCCTACAGACGATAACACAGTTTATTTCCTGTGCGGTTGTGCTTATTTCTCCGGTGCAAGAACAGTTATTTTCAAGACAACAGACGGCGGTAAGACTTTTACACGTTCTGATGTAACTGAACATATTCAGGTACACGGAAACGGTGATGGTCGTGAATGTGTAGAGCCTATTGCTATTGACCCTGACAATCCGGACGTAATCTATGCCGGCGGTGACGTTACTGCTGGTAAGTCTGCACTTATAAAGTCCACAGACGGCGGTGAAACTTGGAACGCTGTAACCGGATATGATGATTTAGGACTTTTTTCAGAATCTCTGAAATATCCTATGTGGACTGAACACATGGTACGTGGTACTGAAACAAAGGAATACAACCAGCAGAACGGCATAGGCTGTATCCTGATTGAAGACGGCAAAGTATATGTAGGTACTTCCGTTACTGGTCAGGCAAATATTCATGTTGCTGATGTTAAAGATGATGAGTTTGAAGTTCTCACAAAAGACCTCCCGACAGAAAATTATCCATGTTCCATTACAAGCGACAAACATGGTAATATTTTCTTTACTTATATTGCCGGTCTTGCATTCGCTGGTAGTGCCGGCGGTGCTTACAAGTACAATGCAAAGACGGGAAAAGTTGCTGATATTACACCGCCAAAAAGTGGTGCTATCGGCATGATTGATGTTGATGATAAAGACCCTGACAAAATGGTTGCAAGAACCTGTGGTGTATGGTCTGACCAGTGGTATGAGAAAGAATGGACAGATGGTTCTATAGCATGGGGCGACCACTTCTTCCGCTCAACAGATGGCGGTGAAACATGGCAGGATATTACCCCTGGTGCTGGCGAAACTATCTATGATGCAAACGGCTCACACAAGGAATTTGTTTCACTTCCTATTGATACAAACGGCTATGACTGGATTTACGGCAAGGCTTGTCACTGGGGAAGTGGTATTCTCATTGACCCACGTAATCCCGATAGAATCCTTATGACCTCTGGTAATGGTGTTTTCGCTTGCGACAACGTATGGGACGAAAAAGATGTACAGTTCTATTTCCAGCCGGACGGTGTAGAAGAAGTAGTTGCACTTGACTTTGTAAGCGTTCCAGGTGGAAGCCCATTCTCAGCTATTGGTGACTATGATGGCTTTGAACATCTTGACGAAGATGTAATAGGTCTTCAGTATAATCCTAATATTGGTTCAACAAGTGCTATAGCATACTGTCCGTCCGATACAAAAGTTATGGCACGTGTAAGCGAACACGACGCAAAGGGCTATTACAGCCTTGATGCCGGCAAAACATGGAAGGAACTTAAATTCCAAAGCGGTGGCGGAAAACTTGCTATCACACAGCTTGATGATGGCACATACAGAATTTTCCACGCAAGCGGTGACAACGCTAATATAAGCTATACTGACGATTTCGGTGCAACATGGAATGATGCTTCCGGTCTTGAGGGTACAAAGACAACATATCCGCTTGTTGACCCTAATAATCCGGCTATTGTATATGGTTCAGGCATAAAATATAATTCCTACTGGTCTTCTGATATGTCCAAAAAAGAGCCTACTCTTGACGACGCACAGTATGATTTCTATATAAGTACAGATTATGGCAAGACTTTCAAGAAATTTATAGTCTGCAAATACGACGAATGCGACCACACAGGTGACCTTGCATACATTTCAGAAGACAAGATAGCTATGGCTACAGGCTGGAATGGTATGTACATTATAACCGACGGCGGAAACAGTATTGAAAAATCTGATGTATTCTATTGCAAGACTATAGGCTATGGTGCTCCTGAAAAAGACGGCGCCCCTAATACTCTCTTTATTTACGGCAAACCCGACGAAGATGATGTTGAGGGTATCTACCGTTCAACAGACGGCGGTAAAACCTGGTTATGTATCAACACCGACCATCTCTATGGTGGTACTGGTAACGGTAACTTCCTTGTCGGTGATATGAATGAATTTGGTAAACTCTATATGTCAACTGTCGGTTGTGGCATTGTTTACGGTGAAATTTCAGACGGAAATGTTGACCCACCAAAGACAACTACTGCCACCACAAAGCCTACCGGTACTACAACAACTACAACAACTACCACTACAGGTACGTCAAAAGATATTCTCTATGGTGATGCCAATGAAGACGGTGATGTAAATGTTTCCGACGCTGTACTTATAATGCAGTCGCTTTCAAATCCGGATGCATATAAACTCACAAAACAGGGACTTATTAATTCCGACGTTGTAGGCAAAAAAGATGGTGTAACCGCTAAAGACGCACTTGCTATACAGATGATAGGAATAAATCTTCTTAAACAGGAAGACTTCCCTATTGATGAAATAAATATATAAATAAACTTTTCTGCTGAAGGTGATATTATGGGTAAAATAAAAATGGGTGGTAATTCCACAATGGAATTTGAACCGGATTACTATGAGTTTCATATTACAGTATCAGTAATCAGTGGTGCTTCCGGAAATGCTGTCTCAAAAGGTCGTACACGCACTGAAGAAATTCTCCGGCAATTACGGGATAAACTTGGAATTGATATTAATACTGTTATTCTGAAAGACGAAAAAACCAATGCTTTATATAACAGAAAAGACGGTTACAGATTTGAAAAGCAATTCTATTTTTGTTACAAGGCAAGCAACCTCATAACAGAAAATATAGTATCAATTCTTGAAAAAATGTCCGACGTTGAATACAAGGTTGAGTTTAAGCTGGAAAATGAACCTGAAAAAGAACAACTTGTATTATCTTCAGCAGTCAATAACGCAAAGGAAAAAGCTGAACAGCTTGCAACAGCACTTGGAAGTAACATAAACGGATTTGAAGAAATCAAATATAAATTCAGTGAAAACTCAAATAATGATATTGATTTATGTGATATATTTTGTGCGTTTGCAGATGAAGGTGTTTCTGAATCTCTTGCCTCCGACCTAAAAAATCCTAAAATTAAAATATCAAAAGCTGTTGAAATCATCTGGCTAACAGACTGAATAATCTCACACGCAAAATACAAAAAGTTCCCCCTTATTCATAAAAATAAGGGGGATTTTTTGATATAAAAAAGTCACTGAACGAAAAATATGCTCAGTGACTTTAAATTATGCAAAGAATTTAAGTTGTTTAATTTAAAAAATTATTTCTGGTCAGCGATAGCTGCCTGTACCGCTATCCGCTATCGCAGGAGTGAAATCCTCAAAATCCGCCTTGTCTTTTCTACCTTTAATATTGCACTTTTTCGGCTGATTATCGCCTGTAAATCGCAGATACCAGTCAAAAGAATTTTCATTGACTATAATCTTTTCAACGAATGCCTCAATAACACTTTCGGGAACGTCCTTGTCTGATTCAAAGTCTATGTATTTTTCAAGTGCATATCTCAAAATAGTTATTCTCTCCTCATAGTCGGGAGTTTCGTATTCTTCATTAGTTTCATATGGAGTAAGTTCCGCTATCTGTTCCCTGAGTTCAGATACTTTTATTTCAATATCGGCTTTCTGAGAAAGAAAAATTTCCTTTGAGATTTCGCCGTCCGCTCTCATGGTAATCAGATTGCCCATACGCTTTTCAAGTTTAGCTATTTCATTGTTTTTCTGCTGAATCAAATCTGAATTATCTTCCGTTGTAATTTTGTCAGAAATGTTCTGTTCAAGCATTTGATTAGCAATAGCAAGAATACGGGATTTATTTTTCAGATAGTTTCTGAAAAGATGTTTAGCCATCAGCTGTAATTTCCAACCTGCTATCATCTGCGAAGTGCATATATCGTCAATCGGCAGACCTTTTTTAAGTCTTGTTTTTACTGTTCCGTTTCGGATTTGCGAATAGCACTGATAGCCGTACTGAACACCATTTGACGAATTATGCCACACTTTACGGTTGAATGTACAACCGCACGAACATACAAGAAGTCTGCACCATACATCTGAAACAGGCTTTTTCCCGATTTCTTTGCGTCCTGTCTTGTTATTCGGATTTTTTATTCTTCTGCTTTCCATAATTTCCTGTACCTTATTAAATTCTTCCTCGCTGATAATAGGTTCATGTCTGCCACGTACCCTCAGACGTTCTATTTCACCGAAGTTGTTTATTTTTTTCTGTTCAAGATAATCAGGCGTAAACTGTTTATGATACTCAATAATTCCTGCATAGAACGGATTACGCAAAATTTTACTGATATTTGATTCATACCAACGCTTTTTGCCTGTTGAAGTAAGAATACCCTCTTTTTCAAGTCTGAACTGTATTTGTCTTACACCCATTCCGTCAAGATACCAGTCGTAAATTTTGCGCACTGTGCGAGCCTGTTCGGGATTTATAACAAGGTCTTTGCCCTGTCTGTCGTAACCGAGTATATTTCCGTTGCCGTAAAATGTACCATTTTCCATAGAAGTCTGTTGACCACTTTTCACACGGATTGAAGTTTTACGGCTTTCGTCCTGTGCGAGTGTTGCCATAATCGTCAGCCTGAGTTCTCCGTCACCGTCAAAAGTCCTGATATTGTCGTTAATGAAGTAAACCTCAACGCCGATAGCTTTCAACTGCCTTGTATACTGTAATGTATCAACGGTATTTCGGGCAAACCTTGAAACTTCCCTTGTAAGTATAAGCTGAAATTCACCTTTTTCGGCATCAGCCAGCATTTTCATAAACTGCGGACGTTTCTGTGCCGATGTCCCTGTTATACCCTCGTCCACATAAGAACGGATAAAAGTCCATTCAGGGTGCATGGCAAGCAACGGCTTATACCAGTCAAGCTGATTTTCGAGTGCGGATAGCTGTGCTTCGTGGTCTGTGGAAACTCTTGCATAAATAACTACATTTTTCTTGGAAAAAGTGTCATTATAGCCGTACATATATACTCCTCCTTATTGTAGTATAGTGCATATTTTTTCATTTGTCAAGATATTTTTTTGCTGTACTCATTAAAAATTTTGATATAGACGTGTTTTGGGATTTCTCCGTTCTTATAAAGACATTCTATCAGCTTTAAAGCTGCATAAATCTCTTTTTTTGTCGCATTTTCAATGCCATTCTTTCTATTTTTCTCTGATGACATAGTTTTCTCCTTAATAGCACGTACTTCCCCTGCTTTCTCTTTTTTATTCAAGTTCCGTTTTTCTTACGGAATTATTTTTGTAAACCTCAAATTCAGTCGCTAAGGCACGGGAATTGATAAACTCCATAGCTTTGCGGTACTTTGATTTCAAATGCTCCAGTTCTGAAACTTTTTCAGCACTCTTTTTCAACTGTTCACGGGAAAAGGTCACGGGCTTTTTGTATCTGTCCAGTTCAGCGGTCAAAAATTTGACTTGTACTTCTAAATCAGTGACTTTCTGCGATAACTCAGCGTTTTCAGACTTTAACTTTTTTGTATTTTTCACGCTCGCAACCTGTTTTTTCGCAAGGTCTGATAAGTTCTGAAAATCTTCTTTTGAAATAGAAATTTTATTCTTACTGAATCGTGACTTTTTCGTCTCTATGCTGTCGATTTCCACGATTTTAACTTTCTTTTCATTAGCTGTTTTCAGTTCGCCATTGAGTGCATCAAGTTCAGACTGCGATTTTTCATTTTCAACTGCAAGCTGTTCAGCTTTTCGGCGTTGTTCCTTGTATTCGGCGACTTCCAAAGTACCACGTGCTTTTTCAGGTGGTAATGGCTCAATTCCATGTTGACGGCAGATTTTATTCAGCACCTCGACTTCTTTTTCCCTCCACCGTGCAATCGCCTGTTTTCCCTCACCGTAACCCATTTCCTTTAGTGCCTGAGCAATGCCATTTTGTGTATCCATTCCACGCCTATAATGACCGATTGGAATGTAGTCGATGTGCAGGTGTGGGGTTGCCTCGTCCATGTGCAGAACGGCATTGAACACATGAAAATTCGGATTTCTCGCCTGAAATCCATTCATATACTCTTTTAAGCAGTCCGCCACAAGCTGAAAATCTTCCGTACCAAATCCTGAATCTTCCATTCTGCCAATCTGGACTACTGTGCTGTATCGTTGAAAATTAACTAAACGAACTTGCTAAACCAGTAGAT
>CAMWQI010000053.1 GCA_947176345.1 uncultured Ruminococcus sp. | reverse complement strand
GGTAGAAAATCAGAAAAATAATTCGTGAAAATCCAGGCTGAAATTTGAATTTTATGAAGTCAAAAAAACAGATATCGACCATGATGATTTTCGTATCAGATACCGACATCATGATATTAAAATTGACCGCAATTTTAACCATTGATTTTAAATTTTCCGTTCTCATCTGGATTGCATCACTGGACATATTTTCAGAGCCTGAATAACGCACCAAAAATAATCAAGTTGCTTATCAAATATAGCAACTAATTAAAAAATAAATAAATGTTTTTCAGCCATGATTTTAATCAGAAAATCAAAGTCGTTACAGAAAAAGATTTACTTGCTGAAAAAGAAAAACAGGCTGGTGTCACATTGCTGAAACACAAGCCTGTTTGTGATGAATTGAAAATGATTTCCGGAATAAAAAAAACAATCTGAAGAAATCAGTTTCAGCAGAAAAAGAAGAATAATCAGCGTGAATAAAATTTCCGAAAAAAGGGTTGACAAAAAGCCTTTTATGTGATAGAATGTAATTGCTTACGTTACAACTAAACACACAAAAGGCTTGTTTTGTCTTATGACTATATCATTATATCATAAGAATTTAATTTTGTCAAGTCTTTTTTAGGCATGGCAAAATTTTTTTTTTGCTTTTTGAGTGTGAATTGTAGTTTGCTATATCTTTTAAAAAGGAGTAATGCAAATGAACGACATTCAAACTTTCAATCATGATGAATTCAGAAAAATCAAGCCGTTTCTGGTTGACTATGTGAAAGAAATCACCCAGCCCTCACGTAACGGCGGAAAGAATCAGTACATATGCCCGTTATGTGGCAGTGGGACAGGCTCTCATCATTCGGGAGCGTTTACGGTCTATCCCGACACTGACAGATATTGTTGTTTTGCGTGCGATGCAAAAGGCGATATTTTCGACTTGTACGGAGCAATAAACAACATCAGCGATAAGGGCATTATAATCAGGGAATTAAAGTCGAAATACAAAGTAGTTACTGCATCACAACCGATACGACAGAAAAAACAGTCCACCAAAATCGTACAGCCGAAAACTGAAAAAAATTATACAACATTCTTTGAACTTGCTGAAATGCATCTGCCGGAAACAAACTACCTGACAAACAGAGGCATTTCAATACAAACTCAGCGTAAATTTCATTGCGGATATATTGCTGATTTTACGTACAAGAATAAGCAGTCAACGCCGGCGGTAATAATTCCGACTTCAGACTACTCTTTCATGTGGAGAAGTACCACCGAGAACATCAAGCGGAAACGTGGAACGGTACATCTTTTCAATTCCGTTGCTTTGACTTTTCCATACTGTTTTGTAGTCGAAGGTGAAATTGACTGCATGAGTATTGACGAGTGCGGTTTTGCGTGCGTCGGATTAGGTTCGACAAGCAATATCCGAAAAATATTTGACCATGATACTTGAAAGACCGTGCTTATTCTTGCTTTGGATAACGACCAACGAGGTAACAAGGCAACTGTTGACCTTATGAAATTATGTGACGAGCATAGAGTGCCTTACATTGTCGCTCAGAATGACATATGGAGTGACTGTAAGGACGTTAACGAACTTCTTGTGAAAGACCGTGCAGAGCTTATAACAAGCCTACAGGCACATTCAGAACGTGCTACAACGCTTGATAAAGACCAATGGTTCAAAGATATGTGTGAACGTCAGGAGGCTAATTCTGACTGGAGAGGCAGTCTGATTCGTAACCAGTCCGATAATGCCGTAAAGAACAACATGGAAAATCTTGAAATCATATTTCTGAATGACCCGAAATACAGCGGAAAAATTGAGTTTAACAAGCTTACGCAGATGCGGACTCTTGACCGTCAGGACTGGAGAGACGTTACCGAAAACCGCATAAAACTGCACCTTGAAAAAGAATATTCACTTGTTACGTCAATAAACAGCATTAATCAGGTTTGCAGTATCATCGCTGATGACCACTCATACCACCCGATAAAAGAGTATCTGGAGGCTGTCCGGTGGGACGGAATACCTCGTCTGAAAAGCGTATTTTCGGACTTTTTAGGGGCAACAGACAACATCTATACCCAGTCGGTAGCCGTTGTGACATTCGTCGGGGCGGTTGCAAGAGTTTTTGAACCCGGCGTTAAGTTCGACACGTGTACGGTTCTTGTGGGCAAACAGGGTACGGGTAAATCGAAATTTATCGGAAAAATAGCCGTAAATCCCGAATGGTTCAGCGACGGCGTGACTACTTTCGACGGAAAAGACTTCTATGAAAGTATTCAGGGCAAGTGGATTATCGAATTAGGCGAGGGAACGGCATTTCAGAAGTCAATCAAGGAACGCAGTAAACAGGCGATAGCAAGTCAGCACGATTTTTACCGCAAGCCTTACGGAAGAAATCCCGAACAACGTCCCAGACAGTGTGTTTTCCTCGGAACTACAAACAATTACGACTTTCTGAAAGATGAAACAGGCGACCGCCGTTACTATCCGATAGACGTTAATATTCCGAAATCTACCCGAAATATCGACAAAGACCTCACTCCCGAATATATCGCTCAGCTATGGGCGGAGGCGGTACAACTCTACAGAAACGGTCAGGGCATCTATATTCAGGATAGTCAAGTTCTCGCCTTAGCCGAACAGGAACAGCGTAAGCATTTCGACGAAAGCCCGTTACAGTCGGATATATTCAACTTCCTTGAAATTCCTATTACTACAGATTGGTATAACGAAAGTCTGGACGTAAGACGAGATTACATCAGGGCTTATCAGAATGGCAGAACATCGGCAGGAGCATATAAGCGTGACCGCATTTCCGTCAAAGAAATAGCTTGTGAACTGTACGATTATGAACTCAATCAGGTTATCGAAAGACGCTTTTCGTTAGAGATAGCAAAAACGCTTACGGCTTTAGGCTGGAATAAATCTGGTAAAGTAGAACGTCTTAATATTTATGGACTTCAAAGAATGTTTTATTCACATTAAAAAATTTCCTCTTGGATATATTCCAAGGGGTATTTTTTTGAATTTATTCTTGTTACAATGTTACAAAGTGTTACAAACTTTTCAGACTTTGTAACATACTTTGTAACAAGATTTTTTCCCAATAAATAGCTATTATTTATATGTTTGTTACAATGTTACAAAAAAATATACTAAAACTTTTTACTCGCATAACATGGGTTTAACCGGTGTTATGCGAGACCTAAATATATAGAAAACTTTGTAACTTTTGTAACAGCTTTTAATTTTTGGCTTAATACAGCCGGAAAATTGTGTTACAAAAGTTTATAACACTTTGCGACGTTTTTTAACAAAATGTCTATTAAATCGACTTTTTCGACATTACCGGTGTATATGTCGTATGAAAAAACGCCGGTTAAACCAACATTACCCATGTTACGAAACAGCGGTAAAAAATGGCTATATAATAGTATTGCAATATATTGAATAAGTATAAAAAATCCCACCTGAACGCATCAGGCAGGATTTCATGCCTGCTCCGTAATTATTTTGTCAGTTGGAAATTGATACTCTCTGAATGTGCAGACAGAGAGATTATCAACTATTTAAAAGCAAGCGTTTCATCATACATAAGTCGAATACATCTAATCTGTCATCATCACACAAATCAGCAGCTTTCCAATCAGGAAGCGTTACGTTAGGAACTGCTAAAAGCCATTTCTGAAAAAGAACAACATCAGCAATGGTGAATTTACCGTCTGCATTCACATCACCTGTACAATCAGCAGTTTTATTGGAATAATAAACCGAAAGCCTGTTAGTTGAAATTTCGTACTTGAATTCATACGTACCGCCTGTAGCATTCAACACACATTCGTCTCCAGAGTTGACTAAAACTAAGCGATTTGTAGTATCCGTAATTACAGTATTATTTTTTCCGTACCATTTATCTGTAGCAAAGTTATGAAGCCTAAATATATATTTGCCGGCAGATAACTCTTTAGTAAGAATAATAATATCATTGTTATCTGTTTTATTAAATACATCTGTTTCAGCCTGATTGTTAAATGAACCTTTTAAATAAAAAGTTGAATCAGTATTTGATAATGTATTTGCAGTATTATATGTGATTGTATAAGTACCGTCGCCGCCGTTTACAAATGTCATTGTCCTGAAAGTGCCGTTTGAATTTTCTGAACCTATAATAGCGGTTGCACCTGCTTCTACAGACGGATTAACAGTAATCTTTGTACCGTTCAGCCTGACAAATTTTGCATTTGTTGTGTCACCCATAACAATATCACCGTCAAGGTTTACCGTGTATGAAGTTATTGTACTTGATAATTCTACTGTAGCTCCGTCTTTTGCGATACCTCCGGCAGCGTTGCTGTTAGAGGTATTATTTGCGTGAAGTGTTAAGTTAAGTCCGGCAAATGACTTATCAGTTAAAGCAATGGTATTGTTGCGGAGCTTGCTTTCGTTAGACGAAAAACGGATAGTCATGTCAGTAAGTTTACCGTTATTAACAGTAAAAGAGCTGTTATATCCTAAGTTTGTGAGGTAATCAATGAAAGAAGCATATTTATTGCTGTCCAATACAGTAGATGCCGTTCCGAAAGCACCGCAAGCATAGTAATAAAGCTTTGTGCTTTCGGAATCATAATACAGTCTGCCTTGTCTTGTAAGATTTGATGAACCGGATACCGGGTCAAGAATACGATATGTACCATCTGTAAGAACCGTTGGCACGTTTGCAGACGGAGTAATTGTATTATCCTGTTCAGAAAGCTGATAGTTGTCGTTTTCAGGATAGTTCACGCTCGTCACAAGTTTTTCCCAATTATCCGACAGTTTTACTTTCTTTGAAACAGAAACGCCGCCCGGCATAACCTGTGTTTTATTTCTGGAGCTGTCGCCTGTAACGATTATATCAGTATTACCCTTTATCATTGTGGCGACAGTATCTATTTCAGAATATGTTATACCATTTATCCATGCCGATGAAGCAGTCGTCTTTGCATCTTCTGATTCAGTGCATTTCAGCTCATTATAAACCTCATCAAATGATTTGTTGAGTACACTGCCTGTGTTTGCGTAATAATAAGCATAGGCACGCATATAAAGCGGTCGCCTTGCGTTCTCAACAAGGGCATTTTCAAGAGAATCCTTAGACTTATATTTTGTAGCTAAAGCCGTTGCTACAGGTTCTGTAATAAAGATAAGACGGTGTGTATTTGCATTATCCTCTACAGAAGCACTTCCAAGAGCATTAATATTTTTTTCTGTAATATCCCATGCAAGAACTTTCATAATTTCTTCCGGCAAATCTGTAGCCGGTGTGACGTTATTGCCCCACATAGAGAATGATAACGCTGTAATAACATTGTCATTGAGCTGATAGCCCTTTTCTACATGATGTGGTTTCCAGCCGACGTTAAGGCAGGCTTCGTCATTTTCAGAGAAAACTAACGGCTGAACGTTACCGAATGCATTGGTACGCTCAATCCCTGCCAGATTGATGAGCGCAAGCTCCATAAAGCGTCCGATGGCGATATTGGTTTCTTCAGTAGTCATGCCCTGCGTATCATCAATGCCAATCTGATGGGCAACAGGACCATTTACGTACATCATAGGGGTCAACTTTCCGGATTTCAGCGAGTTAAGATACGCACTGTCGCTTAACGCTTCTACAAATGCAATACATACCGGCAAGTGTTCCGGTGAACAGCCTGCCATGATTGCATTTGCGGCAATCTGATACGTTTTCACCTTTCTGCCGTTCACGGTAGCAACTACATCGTTATATCCGTAAGAAGAATAACCAATAAACTTTTCTGCTTTTATCTTAGTCGGCGGTACGATTGGCAAGCCATCTGTCATACCATTTTCTTTAAAATATTCCTCTACCTGCTCATACGTTCCGGTAAACAGCGGAGGATAAGACTTGTCATATTTGCTGCTGGGAGAAATAATAGGGAATCTGTTGTTTTCCGGCTCGATCTTGTCGTATTCGTCCTCAAGAATACCAAGGCTCTGATATGTTTTTCCCTGTGCTTCATATTCATCTTCGTAACCGTCTTTCAATACAGCTGCATCAGCTGAAAAAGGAATAGTCATAAAGCCAATCGCCAAACACGAAAGCATGGAGACCACACGTTTAAAATATCTGAACTTCATAAATATCACCCTTTCTGTTTTTATTCCGAAAGATTATAATTTCCAATTGGTTTATATCCCTCATTCGCAACTAATGTATCCCAGTTACGTGGAAGATTAACATTAAATGAGCAGGTATCACCACCGGGCAGAATTTGTACCTGACTGCTGATGTCGCCACCGGTTATTACAAATCCCGTATTGCTTGATTCAATAGTTTGTGTTGTATCAATTGTTTCAAATGGTACAACACCTTTGAGCCATTCCGGCACAAGTGTCGGGGAAACATAATCACGTTCAACATTTTCGGTAGAAGCACCGTTCTTGATGTCATTATAATGCTGGTCAAAGGTGGTGTTCATGTGGATTTTTGAGCCAGTATTAGCCCAGTAATGCGCATAGGTACGCATCCACAGCGGTCTGCGTGCCGTGTCAACCAGTGTATTTTTTAATTCTGTCTTTGAGCTACAGCCTTTTGCAATGGTTGTGGCTGCATCTTTTGTGAGCCAAATCATACGAGCTTCACGCGGGTTAGTGTTGCCGAGACCGTTCTGTTGTTTTTCAGTAACGTCCCATGACAAAAGCTGAATTGCCTTGTCTGCATCTGTTGTACCGATGTCTATCGGGTTGCCCCAAGTAAGAGTAGAACCACAGGTTACTACACTTGTGTTGAGGTCATAACCCTTTTCAACATGATAAGGATTCCAGCCTATATCAAGACAAGCCTGCTCATCTTCGGCAAATGCGATAGGCAACATATATCCGAAAGTACCCATTCGGTTTTCTTTAATCTTATATCCGGCGAGATTAAGCATAGCGAGTGAAACAAATCTTCCTAAAAGCTTGTTGGCTTCCTGATTTATCATTCCGTCTTCATAAGAAATGCCGAGCTGTCGGGCTATAGGACCGCTTACAAGAACATAGGGTGTCCAGCCGTGCGTACTTGCCAGCGACTTATAGAAATTACCGTTTGCAAAGCATCTTGTAATTGCAATACATAATGGCATATACTCAGGCGGACAGCCTGCCATAATTGCGTTGACTGCAACATGATAAGCGAGTATTTCTCTGTTTGCAGGAGGCACATCTTGTACCTTACCATTTACCGTATTAACAATATCTGTAGCCTTATATGTAGTATATTGCAGATAATATTCGACTTTTTCTCTGGTAGGAGGTACAACGGGCAGACCGTCGGACATCTCGTTTACCTCGTAGAATTGCTGAACACGTTCGTGTGAGCCTGTAAAGACAATATCATCATAGTTTACACTGGCAACATCTCCGGCGATTCTGTCCTTTTCTGCCTGAGTTATCTGAGTTGTAAGAGCTTTTACGATTTGAGGATATAAAATTTCACGAGCCTTTTTCTGCTGTACTTCTGTTGTATCGCTTGCAAATGCTCCGGGATATGCAGCTGTTCTTACAACGGGTACACCTCTGTTGTAGCCTGTTGATTCAATCTGAGGAACAAACGCCTCCGCACCGACCACAACCGCCGGAATCCCTGCATATTCTGCCGCCAGTCCGTTGCCTGTTTCCTTTACCGTACAAATACCACAGCCACAGTTCCCCGAAATTACGGCATCAATCTTGTATTCTTTTAATTTCTGCTGAAACTCCTTTGATTTGTCACTGATACTGTTAGGGTTAAATGTACCGCTCTTGCCGATTTCATCTGTTATATAGAATGTTGTACAGCCGTATTCCTCTTTAAGCATATCACTGATAACCTGATGTGTTACAGAAGCAGAAAAGCTTCCTCCAACAAGAGCTATCCTTTTGCCTTTCAAGGAATCAAGACGAGCAGGCTGTTCAATGGGAGTGATTGATGAACCGGACGGAACAGGCGATAAAATCTGATATTCGTTTTGGGTTGGTTCAGCATTTGAAGCTTCAACACTGACCGCAAAACATGAAGCTGTATTTGTAACAGCAACGCTTGTTATACATGATGCCACAAGCAAAATTGAAAGCAACCGTTTAAAAAGGTTATGTTTCATGAAAAATCGTCCTTTCATTATAATTTTAATACTAAAATAAGCTGAATATAGTATAAACCTCAATTATTAAAATAAGATTAAAAACAAGCTGTAAAATATAAAAAATCTATTCAATCAACTACTTAGTTTTTGAATAGATTTTTATTTATTTATTTTTTGCAAGATAAAGTGTAAAGCAACTGCCCTTTCCGAGTTCGCTTTCAACCTTAATCGTGCCTCCGTGTTTTTTAGCTATTTTTAAAGCTATCGGCATTCCCAGCCCGTAACCGTTGCTGTTGCGTGACGAATCAGATTTAAACAAGCGTGTAAATACCTTCTTCTTTTCATCTTCAGTCATACCGATACCATTATCCTTTACCTTTACAAAAACAAAGCCGTCTATCTCGCCGATTTCAACCTCGATTACTGCATCATCACGACTGAATTTTACAGCATTTGAAATCAGGTTTGTTACTGCTATCGTAACAAGATTAATATTTCCTGATGTTTCTGATGTGCTGATGTTCGTTATCTTAAATTTAATTTTACAATCAAGTAATTTGTACTGTTCAGCCTCACATACAGCAGACACAATTTCCGTTAAGTCGATAAATTCCTGCATATCCTCTTTGTCGCCCGATTCAAGACGAGACAGCATAAGCAATGTAATGACAAGCTCCTGCATTTTTTGTGCCTGTTTTAAAATAACTTCAAAAGATTTTTTCTCCTCAGCAGAAAGTTCCATATTATTCAACACATATTGACTCTGAGCTTTAATGACAGCAATCGGAGTTTTTAACTCATGTGCAACATCTGATGAAAACTGTTCCTGCTGAGCAAAAATTTCATTCATACGGTCTAACATACGATTGTTAGCTTTTATAAGAGAGTTGATTTCCTTATAATGACCGCTTTCTTCCATATGTTTATCTGTAAGCTGTGAAGTGCCGATTTTCGCTACACTCGTTTCCATAGTTTTTATAGAATATCTGAATCGCTTCAGAGCATACAGCATTGCCATAGTTAAAACTGCAAACACAACTGTCGCTCCTCCAAAAGAAATAACCTTGATAGGAATGTAATTTCTGAGAACATCATTTTCGCTGACATATGCCCGTACAAATCCGTTAGCAGACATAGTGTATTTTATATATCTGTCAATATAGTAATATGAAACTTCTCCAGCCGTGACCTTAGAAGGTGCAATCGACCTGTTTGTATCAATTCTTACTCCTTCCGGAGCAGAACCCCATATGACATTTTCTTTGTCATCGATAATAACAATGTACATATCAGGATATTTTTTTTCGATTTTACTTTCGTCAACACTGAGTACACCATTATTGCTCACGATATTATCTGAAAGACTGGTAACCTGTCGTGAAAGACTGCTCCGGATATCAAGTTCAACTGACTGATTAATGTATAAATGAACAAATAAAGTCATAATTGAGAACATTATTATTTCGGATATAAACCATATTGTCATTATGTAGGTCATAACAGACCTGTTTTTCATTCTGCTTTTAATTGGTAACCAACTCCTCTGACAGTATGTATCATCTTTTTGTCATATCCGTCATCAATCTTTTTACGCAGATAGCGTATATATACATCTATAACATTTGAACTATTTTCGCTGTCAAAATGCCACAGATTATTTTCAATCTGCTCTCTTGTCACAACTATTCCTTTGTTCCTTACAAGGTACAGCAACAAATGAAATTCTTTTGCAGAAAGTGAAATTGGCTTATCTTTACGAAAAACTGTATAATCATTACAGTTAACAACAAGTTCACCACAACGATAGATATTTTCACGGGTTTCGACTTTTTTTCTTAGCATTACACGAATACGAGCCAAAAGCTCATCAAAGTCAAATGGCTTTGAAATATAATCATCTGCCCCTGAATCCAGTCCATGAATAATATCTTTTTTTGAATCTCTCGCAGTAAGAAACAGTATAGGAGTCTGAATCCCCTTGCTTCTGATTCTTTCAAGCACATAAAAACCGTCAAGTTTCGGGAGCATAATATCAAGTATTGCACCGTCATATTCTCCCAAAGATAAATATTCATATGCCTCTTGTCCATCAAAGCAAGAGTCAACAACATAGCCATTTATAGTCAACGCTTTTGTTATTATTTCATTTAAGTCTCTTTCGTCCTCAACCACAAGCAATTTCATGACTTATATCCTCCTTTATGTTCACGAACAGAATAATTTATTGATTATTGTATCAACTTTTGATAGAGTTTCATTAGTTCCGCAACACATTCCGATTCAGTAATTTTTTTGTCGAAACCGTATGCAGACATTACGGCAAAATCATTCTGCTGATGTGCTTTTCTTAATTCGGGTGGCATAGTCAACTCGTCGTAAAGGTCAGCAAGGGAGCAGTCCGGATATTTATTCCGTGCGTCAAGTATTCCTTGTGCGGTATGTTCTATTTGTTTTGCCTGCTCCGGCGTGGGATTGCACCATGGGAAATTGTTATAAACTACCATATTTGAATAACTATAATCACTTTTTAAACGTCCACAAACTGCCCTCGTCCATGCCAT
Source organism: uncultured Ruminococcus sp. (assembly GCA_947176345.1). GTDB lineage: Bacteria > Bacillota > Clostridia > Oscillospirales > Ruminococcaceae > Ruminococcus. Next base: position 2,589 of record CAMWQI010000053.1, on the reverse strand, counting down.
ATGGACATTAGATGTAAGCACGCCAAAATGATACAGACTGGCATTTTCTACCATAAATAATTTATTTCCGGCGATAACATTTTTATCTAAATATCCCATTGGAATATATTTTCTGTTTTCAGAAGATACAACCGGAATAGCTATAAATTTATCGGGATTAAATTCTTCTCTGAATTTATACGGAGTTTCAGCCATTTTTCTTGTCTGTGCAAATGTACTACTTTCACGCATTTTTTTTACTTCCTGTATACGTTTCATAACTAACGGCATTTCTTTTAATTCTTTCGGTGATACCCCAACAAGCCACAAGCAATATCGAGGAACATTATTAATAAATTCATATCCCATCATAAAACGCTTTATATATTTTTTCGCTTTCGGTTCAGACTTAATAAAATCTTCATAATCTTCTTTTTCAATAATAAGATTACCGCCGTCAGTTGCCTGATTTCCCCTATGTATAGCCGGAACGTTGCAAAGTGGTTTAGTTCTGCTTTCAATGAAAATATTTTCAGACGGGAGCAGGTAAGGACTAATATTTCTAACCAACTGAAATTTATCTGAATCATATAATTTTCTTTCGTCAGAATTTTTAACCGTACTGAATCCGATTATCACACAGTGGACGTGTGCTTTTAACGTCGCTTCGCTGTCCCACCGGAATGTACGGTGTGCAAAGTCGATGTGTATGTTGAAACGGTCATATAATGGTTTCCATACGTTCGCAACCTGCTCCCCTTGCGTGATTGAATTTGTCGATACGAAAGCCGTTTTAATGTTCGTACCGGTCATAAATTCAGATGCCTTGAAGTACCAGCCGGAAACATAGTCGATTTTTCCGGCGGTCTTGTATGGCTTGCCTTTTTCGTCGACGTAAATATTCAGAATGTCCGATTTTTGCTCCTTACTCTGCAACGAATAGCCTACAAAGGGGGGATTTCCCATAATATAGGACAGCTTTTCTTTAGGAACGACTTCTGACCAGTCGAGACGGAGGGAATTTCCCTCTACAATATTTGCATAGCTTTTCAGCGGTAAGAAGTCTAAGTCGTGTTCTATTATTTCTTCCGTTTCGTGCATCATCTGACTTTCGGCAATCCACAGGGCAGTTTTAGCAACCGTAACAGCAAAGTCATTTATTTCTATGCCGTAAAACTGGTGTATGCCGACTTTGATTAAACCGTCTAAATTGAACATCTTCTGACCGTCATAAATAGCCCGCAGAGCCTCATTTTCAAGCCGTCGGAGCGATATGTAAGTTTCCGTCAGAAAATTTCCCGAACCACACGCAGGGTCTAAAAAAGTGAGCGATGACAGCTTATTCCGGAAATCTTCTAAACGTGAAAGCCTCGTCTTATTGACCTTGATTTCAAGAATTTTTTCCAGTTCTGATTTTAAATCATTCAGAAACAGAGGGTCAATGACCTTGTGTATGTTTTCAATAGACGTGTAGTGCATACCTCCTGACCGACGTGTTTCGGGGTTCAGCGTACTTTCAAAAACCGCACCGAAGATTGTCGGCGATATTTCTGACCAGTTAAAAACCTTACTTGCACCGTTCAGGAGCAGGCGGACTATTTCTTCCGTGAACCGTGGGATTTCTATGTTTTCGTCGGCGAACAGTCCGCCATTGACGTATGGAAACGCCGACAAATCGTCATTCATGTAAGGGTCACGATTTTCGGGCTTAGTATCAAGCACTTTGAACAGCTTTATAATTTCTTCACGCACCTGTTTCGGCTGAAACTGTTTCAGATAGTTACCGAACATCTTACGACTTCCGAAAATGCCGGAATCTTCCGCATATAAGCAGAATACAAGCCGTACACATAGCATATTCAGGCTTTTGAGAGTCTCCGGTGAATCGGGATTTTTGTACTGTTTGAGTATCAGGTCATAAAGTTTTCCGACCAGTTCGCCGGCTTGCAGTGAAATTTCCATTTCCCTTTTGATGCTGTCATTGCCGGTATCGACGAGGAATTGAAGTCGGTAATATTCTTTTGGCAAATCTTTTAAGAAAATCTGTTCCGGTTCACAGTTAGGCTTTTCCATATCGTATATCAAAAATTCGCTGAAATTACACGTAATCAGCCAGCGAGGGTGCTTTGACAGCGGTAAATTTGCGATGTATCTTTTAGCCTGTTGGAACGGCGATAAAAGGCTATCATCTGACTGTCTGATGCCTTTCCGCAAGTCTTTGCCTAACTTTTTCTGTTCTATTATAACTTTCGTGGAATCAATATAGCAGTCAATGAAATTAGTAGTTTCGTCCTTGACACGCTTTTCAAATTCGATAATTTTTTCCGGTTCAGCAACTCCGAAAACTTCACGCAGGAGCATAATCCAAAAACTTTGAGTATCGCTTTTTTCATCGCCCTTGTCTTTCCAGTATTCCGCAAAATTTTTTGCTGCTGTTTTCTGTTCTTTGTCAGTCATTTTCAGCCTCCTTAAAACATAATTTACTTATTTTATTGTATCATTAATTTATCAAAAATGCAACAGTATAAGATGTTAAATTTTTAATATAAATATCCTCTGAAAAAGAAAAGAGTATCATTCTCCCTTAGTTCATGTCGGAGATGATACTCT
>CAMWQI010000052.1 GCA_947176345.1 uncultured Ruminococcus sp. | reverse complement strand
CTCAAATTTTTATGTCCGAACGGAACGATTCATACAACCAAACCTATCCCTTCGGGCCACCAAAAAGGCACCCTTGATTTCCATCTTGGGTGCATTGTATCAAAATTGCAGTCTTTAGCCAGTCACGGAGGCTGGATTCTAACCCTTATCTCGATTTTTCCCAGAACCTACTGACTTGTTTCCATGGACAAGAAAACGAACATTTTCACACTTTGATTTGTTTCCTTTTACAAGACAGGCTCGAATACTTTGTGTCAATCGCCTTTCAGTGTATCTCCGAGACACACTTGATTTGTTTCCGAGGACATTCAGAAAGTCATAATCTCAACTATCATAAAAACTACACAACAGAAAAAGTGCCGTAAAATCGGCACTTTTCTTATACCTACTTTTCCACTCTTGACATCAAAACCACGCACTCAACGTGACGGGTTCGTGGGAAAAAATCCGCCCCACAGACTTTTGTTACTTCATAGCCAAACTCATTAAAAATTTTAGCGTCTCTTGCAGCGGTAGCAGGATTACAGGAAATCATGACTATTTTTTTCGGTTCAGTTTCTGCAATAGTTCGGACAGTTTCGGGCGTACAGCCCTTGCGTGGTGGGTCAATTATAATTATATCTGGAGTTATATTTAGTTTTTTGAAAACTTTTCCGGCATCACCACAATAAAACTCAGCATTTTCTATATTGTTAACAAGTGAATTTTTATGAGCATTTTCGACAGCCTCCGGAATAATTTCAACACCAATTATTTTTTTTACGTTATGTGCCATGGAAAGTCCGATAGTACCTGCTCCGCAGTAGAGGTCAACAATAATGTCATCGGACGACGGGTCAGCAAATTCAAGTGCTTTTCTGTAGATTTTTTCTGCCTGAACAGTATTCACCTGATAAAATGATAATGGTGATATTTCTATTTTATTCCCGCACATAGTATCTGAAATAGTATCATTTCCGAAAAGTATAATACATTTTTTTCCCATAATAACATTAGTTTTTTCAGAATTTATATTCATTACAATACTTTTTATATCAGGAAATTTTTTTGTAATATTCCGGCAAAGTCCGGCAAGCTGTCTGGATATATCTTTTCTTACCACCAGACAAAGCATTATCTCACTGGAATACGTTCCCTGACGGATATAGATATGACGCATTATTCCGGTATTTGTGCTTTCTGAATAAACGGATATTTTATGCGAATTTATATATTCAAGAACTGTTTCAAGAATATCATGAAAAATTTCTGGCTGTAAAATACAGTCTGTCACCGGAATAACTCTGTGACTTCTTTCAGCAAAAAATCCGCACACTGCTTTTCCGTCAATGACAGCAAGCGGATATTGTGCCTTGTTTCTGTAACGGCTTATTTTATCTGCTTTGATAAAATCTTCAAACTCAGGATTAAGACCGCCTATTCTTTTAAAAGCGTCACTGACTATATCATTTTTAATACGGCATTCAGCCTCATAGCTGATATGGCGGAAAATGCACCCACCGCATTTTTTATATACCGGACAGTCCGGAATAATTCTGTCCGGTGAGGGAGTTATAATTTCGTCGATAATTCCGTATGCGTAATTTTTAAGGACTTTGACAATTTTTATTCTGCAAACGTCTCCCACTGCCGTATCAGACACAAAAACCGCCATACCGTCCGCACGGCATACACCATTTCCCTCAGAAGTAATACCTGTTATTTCAGCATTTATGAATTGATTTTTTTCAAGCATTCGGTTATCTCCTTTTTCTTTGTCATAAGCTGGTCAAAATTCCCTATATACTCATACGGGAACTTATAATTATGTATTCTGTTGATTCTGTTATCCGGATAGACAAGTTTTGTAGATGCTCCACTTCCTGCTCCGATTATGGTTTGTGTTTCGTCCATAATGTATATATTGTAGTAACTTTCAAAACCTTTTTTAGCATAGCCGATATTTTCCAGATTATCAATAGTGTTTTTCTGTCTGTACATATAATATGGCTGATAATCATTATTCATAAGTTTTTCAATGCTGTAATCAACCATTTCTGTAGCCGGATTTGATATGTTTTCTGAACCATTTGCAAAAAGATTTGAGGAGCGTTTCAAAGTAAGTGTATGTACAGTTATGCTTTCAGGTGAAATGTCAATAATCTTATCAAGGGTATTTCTGAAACTCTCCGCCGTTTCCGTCGGAAGTCCGGCGATAAGGTCAGTATTTATATTTCTGAAACCCTCTTTTCTTGCAAGTTCAAAAGCTCTTAATGCCTCTTCACCTGAGTGTCGTCTTCCTATAACTTTAAGAACATCATTATTAAGTGTCTGCGGATTTATGGAAATCCTGTCCGCACCGAGTTCTTTAATTATATGGAGTTTTTCCGCTGTAATAGTATCAGGTCTTCCGGCTTCAAAGCTGTATTCACGAATTTTATCAAGGTCAAAATTTTTCTGTACACATTCCATAATAGTCCGGATATCCTCCGCCGGAATAGCTGTCGGAGTGCCACCGCCGAAATATATTGTATCAATTTCAGTTTTGGTTTCATTTATAATATGGCTTATTATTTCAAGTTCACGGCAAAGACATTTGACATAATCAGGAATTAATTTTCCGGCGGACTCTATAGAATGCGATACAAAAGAACAGTAACTGCACCTTGACGGACAAAATGGTATAGAGATATATAAACTTATAGCTTTTCTGTTGATTTTTTCAATTATAGGGAGTTGATTAATCGCTGTAGTATATGCAAGTTTTAATTTTTCGGGTGAGAGTTCATATTTTTCAGTAAGTATTTTTTCTATTTCCTGAAAACTTTTTCCCTGTGCGATAAGTTCAGTTACTTTTTTCACCGGACGGATTCCGGTCATAAGTCCCCACGGCTGAGTAATTCCGTTTTTTTGGCAAAGTATATGATAAATCAGGCGACACAATTCATGTTCAGTATATTTTTTGTCATCAGTCGGGAAAATTTTTTCACTTTTCATGACTTCCACGTTTATTTTTATATCTGCATAAATTCTGTTATCTTCAACTCCGGCAACTACAAAACAGTCGCCAGTTGCATTCTGTATATCGTCTGAAAACTGAAATTTTTCTGTCGGAAAAAACATTTTCAGTGTGGACTCTACTTCGTATTTAAAAGAATTGCCGATTAAGATAACCGGCATTTTAGAAAGATTATTCATTATTTTCTGAATCTCCTGAAATATGGATTTGATTTTTTTTCGTATTCAAGTTCCGTGCTGTCTCCGTGACCTGTGAAAACCTTATAATTTCCCTCAAGGTTATATAATTTTTCAAGGGATTTTATCATCATTTCCGGACTGCTTCCGGCAAAATCCGTTCTGCCTATCGAACAACAGAAAAGAGTATCACCGGAAAATATAACATCGTCGCATAAATAACATACACTGCCCATAGAATGACCGGCGGTATGCAGAACTTTGAAATTATATTCACCATCGGAAATAATATCACCATCGTGAATAATTGTATATTTGCTTACCGGATTGAACGGCATACATGAAATTGAATCAGCCAGTGAAAGTCCGGCACTGTTCAGCATAGGGGCATCGCCCTCATGAATAAATACTTCCGCACCTGTTTTCTGAACGACTTCCTCAACGCCGTTCATATGGTCATAGTGTCCGTGAGTAAGAAAAATTTTATTCAAAGTAAGTTTTTTCATAGTGAGAAATTCCAAAAGAAGACGGGAATTTCCGCCGATGTCAACTGCCACGCACTGATAGGGGGCAGTTTCGGCAATAAAGCAGTTAGCACGGAGTTCACCGAGTTGTAATGTATGAATTTTCATATTATCCTCCTCATATAACAGAACGCTCAACAGAAATAACACCATAAACTTTTCGTATTTTATCAAATAGGTGTCGGAGCTGGTCGGTATTTGAAATAATAATTGTACTTTCAAAAAGAGCGTTACCGTTTTTCAATGCTCTTGACGACGAATGCACTATAGGAATCCGTGCCTCATAAAGCAATTCTGTAATATCATGCACAAGACCTACACGGTCTGTGGCAATAACTTCAAAGCTTGTCTGTATCTGTAATTGTGATTGAGACTGACCGTCTTCAGTCCATTCAATGTCAACCCATCTTTCTATTTCCTCCGGAATATTACGTTTCAGTGCAGATTGATAATTAAGGCAGTTTTTATTATGAACCGAAAGTCCATGACCTCTTGTTATATATCCGACCACTTCATCGCTTGGAAGAGGATTACAGCATAATGCGGTTTTCCACTCAAGGTTATCAACCTTATCAAGAATAATCTTGTTTTTATCCGTTTTTTTCGGCTTGATAACCGGAATAACGGACGATTTGTTTTCATTGTTTCCATATAGTCTGTCGTATTTATCTTTAATTCTTGGAACTATCTTAACAAGGGATATACCGCCATAGCCTATTGAGGCATAGAAATCATCAAGAGTTTCACATTTATGCTTTTTGAAATCATCGGCAAGCAAAGCAGTATATTCAGATTTCGGAAGATTTATACCGTTTTTTCTAAATTCATTTTCAAGCTGTGATTTACCGGTCTGAATATTTTCCTCACGGCATTCACGCTTGAACCACGAACGTATTTTTGAACGTGCCTCATTTGTCTTTACAGTTTTCAGCCAGTCGCGGTTAGGTCCTCTGTTTTCGTCCTTGCAGGTGATAATTTCGCATACCTCGCTGGTATGGAGTTCATAATCAAGCGATACCATTCTGCCGTTGACTTTTGCACCGGTAGCCCTGTGTCCTATTTCCGTATGGATTTTATAAGCAAAATCAATCGGATTTGCTCCGACCGGCAGTGAAATCGGAAGTCCGTTAGGTGTCATAACAACTATATCTTCTGGTGAAAGGTCTGCTTTTATAATTGAAACTATTTCCTCCACGTCGTCGGATGTCTGTTGTGCTTCAATCACCTTACGCACCCATGAAAGACGCTCTTCCATTTTATCTTTTTTTATACCTTCTTTGTACTTCCAGTGAGCCGCAATACCATACTCTGCTACTTCATGCATTTCCCATGTTCTTATCTGAACTTCAAATGGTATGCCCTCTTTTCCGAGTACAGTAGTATGAATTGACTGATACATATTTTCTTTCGGTGTGCTTATATAGTCCTTGATACGTGGCATTATAGGAGTAAACATATTATGTATAAAGCCCATGACACTGTAGCATTCTTCCGTTGTGGTGACTATCACTCTCACCGCATATTTGTCATATATTTCATCAATAGTTTTTCCTTTTACATAAAGTTTCTTGTAAATTCCATAAATACTTTTTGCACGTCCGTCAACATAAGGTGGCTGTATAAATTTAATTGTAGATAATCTTTTTGAAATTTTATCCTTTATTTTTTCTATAAAATCCTCGCGTTCTTTCTTGTTGCTTTCAAGGAGATTTTCTATTTCAGTATAGCTGATAGGGTCAAGATAGTAGAAAGAGAGGTCTTCAAGTTCATCTTTCAGAGCCTTTATTCCGAGACGGTGGGAAATAGGCACATATATGCTCATTGTTTCGTATGCTATGCGTTTTTGCTTTTCAATCGAACAATATTTAAGGGTTCTCATATTATGAAGCCTGTCACTCAGCTTGATAATCATTATGCGTATATCTTTTGACATAGCAAGAAGAATTTTCATGATATTCTCAGCCTGTTGTTCATTCTTGTTGAGATATGGCATTCTGGTAAGTTTTGTAACGCCGTCCACAAGCATAGCGACGTCCTGACCGAACCTTTTTTTAAGGTCATTGAAAGTAGCCGGTGTATCTTCAATGACATCATGGAGCAGGGCAGCACATATTGTGTCGGTATCCATGCCGAGTTCAAGCAGAATATATGCCACTGCAAGAGGGTGTATTATATAATCCTGACCTGACGAGCGTTTCTGACCTTTATGTGCTTCTTCCGCAAACTGATAAGCAGAAATAATTTTACTCATGTCGTATTGTCTGTCATCTTTAAGTATTTTCTGAATTAATGTCTCTATAGTGAAATTATCGTCATAATCGCGGAGACTTGCGGGACAATTCAGGTTCATTTCGTCGCCGTTTTCAGTTTTTTTAGAATCCATAAATAATTCTCCTTTCATAATGGTTTTAATCTTTGATTTTTTCCATTAACGCTACCAGTACAGGTGCGGAAGCAAGGTCTGATTTTTTGTTTGTCACTGTTTTTTTCACTACGGAATCGGCAAATGAAACTGTGACAATTCCAAGCTGGCGGAGTGCCTCAACCGCAACGCAAAACTTACAGTAATTAAGGGCAGGACAGAATTTCATATAGAGCTTGTCAAAAGCTATACCAGAATCAGATATATTCTGGTATATCCGTACAGTATCATCACGCGACGGGAGCATATTTCTGTAGTAATTTTCAGGCAGTTCCTCACCACGCATGAATGATTCAAAGGCATTCTGTGCGGAAAAATACTTATTCTGCTGAAAGTAATGCGGTCTTACGTCTTCAATAAAAAGGTTTATGTTTGTAGTGCCGTTAAATTCATTTATTCCGATAGTAGCAATCATATCACAGTTATCACCAGTTTTAACCATAAGTGAATTTGGTGATACAAAGAATGCCAGTGCGTCAAAATGGTATTTTCCGGTTTCAATGCGTAGTTTGCTGTGTTTTCCGTCTGAAAGTGGGACTATTTCATTTATATGTGCATTCTGTATAATAAAGCATGGTTTTTCATTTTCACAGCCGTATGGTTCAAGCAATTTAAGATTTTCGATATTCTGAATATTAATAAGTTCCGGTGGAATTACAGCATTTGCCTGAACCGTCATTAATGGCATTGATTTGTGTTTTTCAAGGGCATATTTTTCAAGCAAAGCATGAAATTCTTCTTTCATGCCCTGCTTTATAGTAAATCCGCCTGCTCCGGTGTGTCCGCCGAATTTTTCAAGGGCATCGGAAGCATAAGACAATGCATCGAAAACAGAAAATTCTCCGAATGCACGGGCAGAACCTCTTATTTCATTGTCATTTTCCGATGCTATAAAACATGGTTTTCCGAAACGTTCCTCAATGCGTGATGCCACAATTCCGATAACTCCGTGATGCCAGTTATTACCGCATATAAAAATTACTCTTTCACGTATTATATCGGGATTTTCATCAATCATTCTGTAGATGTCATTGATAATAATATTTTCAGCGTTTTTGCGTTGTTCGTTCAGCGTATCAAGTTTCTGTGCCATAATCAACGCTTCTTCGTAATTTTCACATAGAAATAATTCGGTGGCATCTTTCGGAGAACCGAAACGTCCGGAGGCGTTTATTCGTGGTGCTATCCTGAAACCTATAGAATCTGTGTCAACGGATTTTTTTATTCTGCATATTTCTTTAAGTGTGATAAGTGCCGGTCTGTCTGTATTTTCAATGAGTCGTATTCCATAAGAAACAAGGAATCTGTTTTCACCGGTAAGGCTTACAATATCGGCAACTGTTGCTATAGCCGCAAGGTCAGCGAACTGTTCAAGGGCAATTGTATAGTCTCCGTCCTCCATAGCAGCAACAAGTTTGAGAGCAAGTCCTGCTCCGCACATATATTTGAAAGGAGAGTCACAGTCAGGTCGATGTGGGTCAACTATAGCTTCTGCACGTGGAAGAGTCTCACCCACTTGATGATGGTCTGTAATTAAAAGCCTCATGCCGATAGAATATATATATTCTGCCTCATTTACAGCCGATATACCGTTGTCAACAGTAAGTATAATTTTTGTGCCGTCGTCGGATATTTTGTCTATAGCATTGGTGTTCAGTCCGTAACCTTCTGAACGTTCCGGAATGTAATATGTCACATCTGCACCGACTTCCGTAAGGTATGTATACATAATCACAGTAGCCATAATTCCGTCACAGTCATAATCACCGTAAATACAAATTTTTTCGTTGTTGTCTATAGCAGAATTTAAAATTTCAGCAGTTTTTTTCATATCTTTTATAAGAAACGGGTCTGAAAGTCCTTTTATGTCAAGACTTTCCATTACATCATCAGGAGAACGAAATCCTTTTGAAACAAGAGTCATTGCCGTAAGCGGTGCTATATTGCATTCTGAAACAAATTTCTGTATAATATTTCTGTCCGGCTTATATGCAGTCCATTTTTTCATATAAAACCTCCTTTATAATAGGTAAGTAAATATATTATATCACTGTCCGGCAATTTTTTCAATAGCATACGGACAAAAATTCTCATAAAAATTTCAGTTTATGCCCTTGCAGTGAGTGTGTTTTTGTGATATAATATTAATATATATCATGAAATATTATACTTATAGTATTTTTCATATACAGCATTACAGACAGGGAGATGATTTTATAAAAATTAAACTTAAATTTATAATTCCGGTTATTTTATTCATTGTGTTGATACTTTGCATAACAGCCAGACAATCTGATGGTAATAAAATTCCGGTAGGCATAGTATCGGCATCAGACATAGACAGAATAGAAATAAAAGATGGTGATTATTACTTTCAAAGTTATTACGGATATATAATAGACTTCAATGAAAATACCCTTACAGAAACTACAGAAACTAGAGAAGGACAAAGCAAATGTATTAAATATTTCAGCGACGAAGACAAGGAGAATTTCGTTAATAAAGCCAATATGTATGGTTTTTTTAAATGGAAAAAATCATATTCAATAAAGGCAGAAGACGGCGGATATACAGATTTCCTTGTAATATATAAAGACGGCTCAAAGCATGAAACAAGTTGTGATAACGCCTACCCTCCTACATACAAAGAAATGTGGTATTCTTGCATTGAAATATTCAATAACTGCATGAGAAAGGAAAGCGACTATGAAAACAAAACTTAAATTTATAATTCCGGCGTTAATATCAATTGTGCTTATAGTATTTGCAGTGTGGTATATTTCCGGCTGGAAAAGCCCATCTGATATAGTCAGCATTAAAGTAAGTTCAGAAGCACCATATTTTCAGGTACACTATGAATATTTCATTGACTTCAGCGAAAATACATTAACTTACAATGACTTAAAAGATGATTTGAAAAAAATTACGACATTCAGCGACGAAAATAAGGAAAATTTCGTCCATCAAGCCAGTATGTACGGTTTTTTCAACTGGAAAAAATCATATTTGAAGAATGTAAGCATGAATGACAGTACTATGAAAGACATCTGCATAACATATAGTGATGGTACGGAACAAGAGATATGTTTTCAACAACCTAATGTACCACTTACTTATGAGATAATGAGAGAAGTTTTTAATGAAACATTTGGTTATTACATAATATAAATATATAAAAAATCCGGAGCAGGTAATGTTCCGGATTTTGCATTTAGCGTGTGACAAATTCAATGCCCAGTACGCCGTATTGTGACTGTTTTTCCCTTGAATAATAATCGTCCATGTGGTTCGGGTCTGGAAACTCTTCCGGACGATAACCCATTTTTTCTTTAGGAATTTCCGCATATAGTTCCTGAAAATTATTGAAATGATGTAAAGCAATAACTTCAACAACAATTTTTTCGTCGGGACTGTCAAGCAGTGAAAATTCTATATAATCCCCTGTTTTGACCAGTTGGCGTTTTTCGTCGTTTAGACGTAATTCAATAGTTTTTGTGCCATCGGATATTTTCCGGAATGGCTCATTTTTCAGGTGCATTTTATGTATCATTCTATCATCTCCACTTCGTCATATAATATCTGAACATTATCACGCACAAGGCGGTTTTTATGGAAATGCCCCGCAAACCATTTTTTAAATTCAAGTTTTCTGTAAAGCCATTCAAAGTAGCCGGTAAGCTCCGCATCGTGACTGTCCGGAACATGACCTATATAATATATAACGGACTCCGGAACAGTATGTGTAATAACATAGTCAACCGTGTAACCGCATTTTTCAAGAGTTTCACGGGCGGTTCTGTAGTCGTCACTGTTCGGGAGTTCCTCAGACCACCAGTTTACGCCCTCTGTACGCAGTGCCTTGTCTATTGAGTAAGCACCACCCATTGTAAAGAAAGTCTTCCCCTCTATCGTGAAAAGCTGTCCACGCATAAGGTGAACGATATTTCCGGCTATCCGATGGACTTTTCCACCGTGCCATTCTTCAACGGGATATGTATTGAGCAGGTTGAAATCTTCATGATTGCCATCAATAAAAGCTATATTAAATGGTACGGCGGTAAGTTTTGCAAGCAGAAAGCTATGGCGTGGGTCGTCCCATACAAAGCCAAAATCACCGCATATAATGACAGTATCATCTTTTGTCGGTGAATAATTTTTTATTCTGTTTATTAAATCGTTGTATTCACCGTGAGTATCTCCTGTAACATAAATCATATAATACCACCTCATATATAATATAATCGCAAAAATAATATTTTTCAAGTTTTTAAGTCGCTTTTCAGAAAATGTTCACAAAATGTTTACAATTTAATCCGCACATAATGACCTGTTTAAACGTTATTCATTATGAAGGGAGGTTTATATGTGTCAATCGATTTGCACAGTCAATATGACAAGATATATAGATACTGCTATATTCGTGTTCAGAACCGCGAAAAAGCGGAAGACTTGACACAGGAAACTTTCCTTCGTTTTCTTGAAAAACCGCAGTATCATAATAAAAATAAGGATTTGCAGTATCTCTACACTATAGCCGGAAATCTGTGCATAGACGAGTACCGCAAAAAAACCACAGATGAATTGCCGGAAGAATTGCCGGACAACTCATGTAATGAAGAAACAATACTTAACAGTGCCGTATTAAGTACGGCACTTGAAAAACTGTCCGATGAGGACAGGGAAATAATCCTGCTACGATATGTGAATGAAGAACCTGTCGGTGTAATAAGCAGGCTGTATAATATATCAAGATTTGCACTTAACCGCCGAATAAAGAATATACTTGAATTTCTGCGGAATGAGTTTGAAAGGGAGGATTTTAAGTGAATAAAAAGTCAAAAAAGACTTTAAAAAACGCCTTTAATATTCCCGAACCTGAACGTAAAGACAAATTTTTCAGCAGTCTTGAAACAAAACAAAAAAAAAATTTCTCATTTAATATCCCGTTATATATTTCAACGGCAGTCACAGCGGTGGTAATCATGGGAATATGGGGCGGTGTAAAGAATCTCCCTTACTTTGAACAGCCCGATAATATAGATACTCCCGTTTACAGCGAAACCACTTCCCTTCCGTACCATACAGAAAAATCCACCATTCAGACAACAACGATATCTTCAACGAAAAAAAATACAACTGTAAGTACCGTTGCTGAAACTTCCGGAATAAGCACTGTTTCCGGAACTGAAAAGACAAATACCACAGTTTCAGTACAGACGACGATAAAAACTGAAACTGTCCATACTGAAACAACCACTACGGCAAAAGAAAGTAATAATACTAAACCGACAACTGAAATCCTGACTACTGAAAGAACCTCCAAACAAGAAACGACTACAAAAGCCATTATCGCATCACGAACCACTATTAAAACTACTACTACAACCAAAACTACTACCCTGCCACGTACAACTACCACAACACACGATTTGCATGAAAATATTTCTCCGGCAACAACAATCTCAGAAAGTGAGGTAAATTGTGTAATCACTACAACATATATAGCTAATACCGGCGGTACTGTTGGTTTGGTTCCAAATCGTGTAACCACTACAACATATATAGATGGCGGTACTGTTGGTTTGGTTCCACAGACAACTACCACTATTATATTGGATATTCCACCACAAACAATGACTACAACCACTGAATCCCTTTCAAACGGTATACCATCGGCAGTTGATTTTACTGTAGTTCCGGCGGTTAGATACTATCCGAACGGTGAAATATACATCACAGATAGTGAAACAAATGATGTCACACTGCCGTCCTTCCCCGGCTCTGTTAATGATAATGAAATATTTCGGAAAATGGCTGAAAATTCAGATTTAATCGCCATTGTTGAGGTTAATGAAATCATTTACACGGGATTTGACGGCAAGCCCTATACACAGGAAAATGTTATTGTAAAGAACGTTATATATGGTGATATTCCGTTAAATTCAAGAATTTCAATATATTGTAAAGGCGGATATATTCCCTCAAGCGAATACTCTCCGGACAAATACATTGATATTGATGAGCTTATAGAAAATAATGTCACTGTCCTTGACTATGCCGGAAACAGTAACTTCTCACAGGAAGGCGACGTATATATGTGTTTCCTGAAAAAAAGCGACGGAGATTTTCCGGACGGCAGTTACTACCTCACCGGACTTAATAATATAAGTAAATTTGCCTGCTCCGGTGATAATTTTGTAAATCATAATAATCATAGCTCTCTCACTTCCGGTGAAATACAGAGTTTTTTTAATCAATAGGAGGTTTTATTTATGAAAAAAATTTTATCCGCTTTGATGTCAATGACGGTTGCTTTTGGTGCAATGCCTGTCATTTCAAATGCAGAAGATACCGAAAATCCGAGTATTATTATTTATGATGCACTTCCGTGTTATGTCGACGGAAAAACCGCTGTTTTTATGGGCGGTGACAATTACGACTTTGTAACAGTCACTGCACCTGACAAAAATTTTACCACTGAAAGAACTGACGATACTTTCAGTTTCACGCCGGAGCAGGACGGAACATATATTGTTTCAATGGTATGGATGGAAGAAACTCCAATATATTATCCCATTGAGATTTTTTATGACCTTATGCCCGACATAAAATCCCATGCCGGTTATATTGACGGAAAATGCAATTATTTTTATCCGCATATATGTAATTTTGAAATAACATATAATTCCGAAACAGGTACTAAACTTAAACTCATTGGCGAAAGAAACTATATAAATGATAAAACCGTTTCAGATATAGCTTCGTGTAAAAATGGCATATGTAAAGAATTTATTGAAATGGAAACGGACGATATTTTCAATGACGGAAGTTATTACGCTCTTGCTACACGTGTTTCACCGGCACCGTTTATATATTTTGATTATGGCTATGAATCCGAAAACAGAAAAGATAAATCCGTTTTCTGCATAGAGGGCGGATATTATGGAGAATTTTACGAAAGCGAAGATTATAAGGCTATAAGCGTTTCCGGTAATGCCGAAATAACAGACACTTTTTATGGCGGAGGTTATGTTGATGACAGTCTTGACAATAAGGTTTCATATACACTTATAGAACCTACCGGCGACGGTCTGGCAGAAGTATATTATGACCCGAATTATGGCAATCCATGTGATGTATTTATTCCCCCTGTGATAATGATGCTTACTGTAGAAGATGGACAGTTTATTCCCGATATTACAACAATCGGTGATGACATTATGTCAGGCGATATGAATTTTGACTATGAAATAAATATTGCCGATGCTGTTCTTTTGCAGAAATATATATTAGGAAAAACTGATTTCACTTCAATGCAGTATCAGTGTGCTGATATGAATTTTGACGGAATTGTTGATATATTTGATATGGTTCTTTTCAGACAGGAAATTTTCGGCTCTAAAGGGATTATCGTTGAAC
>CAMWQI010000051.1 GCA_947176345.1 uncultured Ruminococcus sp. | reverse complement strand
AATTTAATCCAGGTTTTTGTATGTTATTTTGTTATACTTAAGTTGTGGATAGTGATTAAAAAAACCGTCGTACCTTGCATTTTTGATTATAAATAAATTCAAGGAGCAGGGTATTATGAAAAATTTTTTTTATGATTTAAAGTCATTTTTTATTTTATGGATTACACAGTCATTTTCCGCACTTGGCAGTGCAATGACTAATTTTGCACTTGTGATATGGATATATCAGCAAAGCGGTTCAGCACTTACAACGGCTATGCTTGCGGTATGCTCATATGCACCTTATGTGATTATGAGTATTTTTGCCGGAGCAGTAAGCGATAAATGGAATAAAAAAATCATCATGCTTGTTTGTGACAGCTTTTCAGCAGTATGTACTGTTGCAGTAATGATACTGTTGAAAAATAACTGTTTGCAAGTATGGCATCTGTATGTTATAAATTCTCTTAATGGTCTTATGAATACCATTCAGCAACCAGCATCTGATGTGGCATTAACACTTCTTGTATCTGAAAAGTATTATCAAAAAACAAGTGGAATGCGTTCTTTTTCAAATTCTCTTGTAACTGTTTTAACACCTGCATTTGCGTCTGCACTGTTGGCTTTTGCCGGAATTAAGGCAGTAATTATTTTTGACCTTGCAACATTTACAACGGCATTTGTTGTTCTTTTGTTCTTTATTGAAATTCCCGAAATAAAAAAAGAAAATAAAGAAGTGGAAAATATTTTACAATCTGTCAGAAATGGAATTTTATGGCTGAATGAAAATAAAGGTATTCTTTGGCTTATGCTTTTTCTTTCGGCGATAAATTTTATTGCATCAATTTATGAGTCAGCACTTCCTGCAATGATTCTTTCAAAGTCAGATGAAACAGCACTGGGTATTGTAAACAGCTGTGTGGGAATTGCCACACTTATAGGCAGTATTATTGTTACATTTATTCCTGAACCGAAAAACAGAGTAAAAGTAATATGCAGTTGTCTGTTTTTTTCAATGAGTACGGAAAATTTTATGCTTGCATTCGGTGAAAATCCGGTTGTATGGTGTATAGGAGCATTATGTGGCTGGATATTTATTCCGCTTATGAATGCAAATATGGATGTTATTTTCCGTACACATATTCCGGCAGATATGCAGGGCAGAATATATTCAGTAAGAAATACACTGCAATTTTTTACTATACCTTTAGGCTATTTTCTGGGAGGTTTTCTGCTTGATAATGTTTTTGAACCTTTTGTATCAGGTTTTTCCGGTACGGAAAAGGGCGATGGAGCATCTTTGCTTTTCTTTGTAATAGGAATTGTGGGAGTAGTGGTATGTTTTGTTTTCAGTCGTAACAGACATATCCGCAAAATGAAATAATATAGTAAAAGAGTCGGTTAATTCCGACTCTTTTTTATTGTTTGCAGTAAGAGTCTCTGCTTGACAATTCATGCTATATAGTATATAATATATTAAACTTATTTTTTCCGGAGGTGAAAAATAAATGGACAATGCCCCTGACGGCAGTATTCCGAATAATGAAATACGCTCCGTTAAAGAAAATTAGCAGAATTTTTTATTTATTTTTCTGAAAAAAATTTTTATAACGGAGGTTTTTAATTATGTCATGGCAGATAATTCTGCAAATTTTATTTATTCTTATATGTGCGATTATTACAACTGCTGAATCAGCGTTGATTTCGCTGAATGATTCACGGCTTGAAAAGCTTGCTGAAAACGGTGGTAAAAAAGCACGTCGTCTTAAAAAACTTGTCGATAATCCTAATGATTTTCTTTTGTCGTCACAGACAGCAGTAAAACTTTCTGAATTTGTTTCTGCCGGAATAGCTGTTTTAAATTTTTCCGGAAGACTTTCAGAAATCCTTAAAGAAAGTGTGCCGGAAAGTGTCGCTGGATTTATTTCAGTGGCTGTTATTTTATTGATAATAACTTTTCTTATGATGACTTTCGGAGAATTTATTCCTAAACGCCTTTCGGCAAAAAATCCTGAAAAACTTGCATTAAGATTTTCAGGAATGCTTACAGTTGTATCGGCTTTATTTAGACCGTTTGTTTCAGTTATGAATGCAGTTTCTTGCGGTATACTAAAACTTATCGGTGTAAATCCGGAAAAAACTGCTGAAATTGTCACGGAAGAGGAAATTTTAATGATGTCCGATGCCGGTGCGGAAACAGGTGCGATTGATGAAGACGAAAACCGTATTATTAAGAATATTTTCGCATTTGATGATATGACAGCCGGTCAGATTTGTACACATAGAACGGAAGTTTCTGTCCTGTGGGCTGATGATGATATTGAAGTATGGGAAGAAATTATCCACCGGACAAGACATTCTGTTTTTCCGGTTTGCAGTGAAAGTATTGATAATGTAGTGGGCGTTTTGGACGCTAAAGACTATTTCCGGACGGATAAAAAAAATTATGAAAATATTATAGAAAATGCTGTCCGTGAACCTTACTTTGTGCATGAAAATATGAAAGCAGATAAACTTTTTGCACACATGAAAAAAAACAAAGACAATCATTTTGCGGTAGTCGTTGATGAATACGGCGGTATGAGTGGTATTATAACTATAACTGATTTGGTGGAAAAACTTGTCGGTGAATTTGCAGACGATGAAGAAGAGGCTTTTGAAAAAGTAATGAAAACCGGCATTAATACATGGACTGTACAGGGCAATGCAACTGTCGGTGAAGTATGTGATGCACTTGAAATAAGTCTTGATACCGATAAAAATGAAACTTTCGGCGGATATGTAATAGCTGAATTAGGAAACATTCCGAAAAACAGTGAAAAAATTTCCGTTGATTCCGATGGACTTCATATTGAAATTCTTAAAATAAAACACCATAGAATTGAATTATGCAGGGTGACAAAATCCGAAAAAACAGAAACTATAAAAGGAGATTTGGAATAATGAAAAAATTTTTAAGTGTAATTTCGGCACTTATGGTTATAACGGCTGTTTCATGCAGTGAGATCGGTACAGTTTCACAAGTAAGCGAAATTTCACAATCAGAAACCACATCTGCTGAAAACAGCGTTTCCGATACCCGTGAAGATATTACTATAACTATGGCAGCACTTAACAGCGAAAATGCGTATTTGAAAGAAGCTGTCAACGATTTCAATGAGGCTGATAACGGCTATAAGATAGTTTTCAAGGACTATATGGAATATTACGACAAAAGTTTTGAAACCGAAAACGGCACTACTCCGGAGGCATTCGCACGGATAGATACACAGTTGAGTCTTGATATAATTGAAAGCGGAATCGTTGATATTGTATCAGACGGTATTTTTTGTGACAATGGAAAATATGAATCTCTTATGAAACAGGGTGCATTTGCGGATTTATATGAATTTATGCGGTCTGAAAATTATGATGATACTGTTTTGTATAAACATATATTGGAACTCAATGAAACAGATGGTAAACTGTGCTGTATGCCATTGTTTTTTAACATAAACACCGTTGCAGGACAGACCCGTTATGTCGGTGACAAGGAAAACTGGACAATTGAGGAAATGATTGAACACTGGAACGCTATGCCGGAGGGTTCTACATTCAACGGTCATACTCAAAAGGACTATGTTTATATGACTATTTTGCGTAACAATATCAGTTCATTCATTGACTTTGAAAATCACACTACAAATTATAATTCTCCGGAGTTTATAAAAATACTTGAATTTATAAATTCGTTTGACGCACCAGATGGATACAAATCGGAAATCAACTGGAATACTCCGCATTTTATCATGAATTTTCCGATATACAGTTTTGAAGATTTTCATGGTTCGCTGTGGAACGAACAGAATGAACCTATAACAGTTGTAGGTTATCCGTCCCCTGACGAAAGTGGTATTTTAATTGATACATCAAGTTTTAAATATTCAATATGTGAATATTCGTCACCGGAAGTAAAACAAGGTGCATGGGAGTTTATTAAAACACTTTTGTCGTATGATTTTCAGTATGATATGTCAAGAGGGTGTTTTCCAATAAATTATGAAGTATTTAAGAAAAAAGGTGAGGAAGAATATTCAAAGTACGGAGAATCAAATATAATCAGTAGGCAGTCAACGGAATATGATATAGGTTATTTAAGTCCGGAAGAGTATGAAAAACTTGTAACGCTTATAGACAGTACAAAAAAGGTACGTATAAGTATAGAAGATGACATCACGAAAATAATTGAAGAGGAATTATATTCCATGTTTGTAGGCGAAAAAACTCCCGAAGAAACGGCTGAAATCATACAAAATAAAGCCGGAATCCTTATAAGTGAAAGATATTGAAAAGAGGTTATTATTATGAAAAAATTTACAGCAATTCTTGTTATGACAGCTATGTTATGTTCGCTTACAGCGTGCGGACATGATACGGCAGATGAAGTTACAGACGAATCTTCTGTAACGTCTGTTGCGGAAGTATCGGAAGAAACAACAGAAGAAGTCACTGAAACTGAAACAGAGGAAGTTGGTGAAGAAGATACCGACGGAGAGGAAATTTCGGAAACAGAAACAGACCCCGAAATCGAAAATGAACCGTCTGAAAAAATATCAGCGGACGGTACTTGTGCGGAAGCTATAGAAATGTTTCTTGACTGCACAAATAATCATGATGTTGAGGGAATGATGAAACTTACATTTCCTGATAAGTACATTGATGCTATAAATTTCGTAATGGAATTATCCGGTGCATCAATGGAAGAAATAATGAACGATATGGCAGAACCGTCCAGCGAAACTGTAAGGCTGTCTGAAATTATTTCTGAAGAAACTTTTGATAATGATGATATTGAAATGTTTCATGAATATTACGGGTCAATTCAGTTAATCAGCGACTACATAAACGAAATCGGAAAGGAAAACATTGACCTTGAAAAATTTGACGAATGGTCAGATACTGTTGATACAGAATCATTTCCAGAACCCTATTTCAATATAAATGACGCACGTATAGTCAACTGTATGCTTGAATATGAGGACGAAGACGGCGATACGTACACGGACGAACAGGCGTTTACTATGTTTTATATTGACGGTGAGGGCTGGAAAACTGATATGTCAATGACGGGCTATGTCAAGAAGTCAAAGCAGACATCAATGAATGCAGCTGCAAGTTCTTTGATGAAAGCATCCAATACCACACTTTGTGAGCTTGACGAAATGGGTGCTGAGCTTCCGGAAAAATGTATCATCTGCTCCGACAGTACTAAAAACTACAATGTAAATGAGGATTTTTTAAGCGATGTTGAAGAAAATCTGAAATATTATTTTTCTGATTACAATGAGTTTGATTATATCATAGTGATTGACAATGGTTTTTGTACTTATACGACGTGTACCGACCCCGAAAATCCAAAGTATATCGGCACATATCCGGCTAATAAACTTTATTCTACAGACGGCGAATACGTAACTATGGACGGAAAATACACGTTTGACGAGATATATAATTTATGTCTTGACGAAATCCAAAAATAATAATTAAAATGAAAGAAATCATACAAATAAAAGCTGGAATCCTTATAAGTGAAAAATATTGAAAAGAGGTTATTATTATGAAAAAATTTACAGCAATTCTTGTTATGACAGCTATGTTATGTTCGCTTACAGCGTGTGGACATGATACAGCAGATGAAGTTACAGATGAATCTTCTGTAACTTCGGTTACGGAAGTATCGGAAAATTCCACAGAGGAAACAACAGAAGAAATCACTGAAACAGATGAAGTTACAGGGGAAGATACCGACGGAGAGGAAATTTCGGAAACAGAAACAGACCCCGAAATCGAAAATGAACCGTCTGAAAAAATATCAGCGGACGGTACTTGTGCGGAAGCTATAGAAATGTTTCTTGACTGCACAAATAATCATGATGTTGAGGGAATGATGAAACTTACATTTCCTGATAAGTACATTGATGCTATAAATTTCGTAATGGAATTATCCGGTGCATCAATGGAAGAAATAATGAACGATATGGCAGAACCGTCCAGCGAAACTGTAAGGCTGTCTGAAATTATTTCTGAAGAAACTCTTGATGATGATGATATTGAAATGTTTCATGAATATTACGGGGAAATTCAGTTAATCAGCAACTACATAGACGAAACCGGCAAGGAAAACATTGACCCTGAAAAATTCGATGAATGGGCAGATACTGTTGATACAGAATCATTGCCAGAACCCTATTTTAATGTAAATGACGGACGTATAGTCAACTGTATGCTTGAATATGAGGACGAGGATGGCGACAAATATACCGAAGAACAGGCGTTTATTATGTTTTATATTGACGGTGAGGGCTGGAAAACTGATATGTCAATGATGGGATATGTCAAGAAGTCAAAGCAGACATCAATAAATACAACTGCAAGCACTTTTATGAAAGCCTCCAATGCCGGAATCACGGAACTTGATGAAATGGGCGTTGAGTTTCCGGAAAAATGTATCATCTGTTCAGACAGCAGTAAAAACTACAATGTAAGTGAGGAATTTTTAAGCGATTTTGAAGAAAGTTTGGAATCTTTCTTCTCCGATTACAAGGAGTTTGATTATATCATAATAATTGATGATGGCTGTTGTACTTATACAGCGTGTACAGACCCTGAAATTCCGAAATACGTCGGAACGTATCCTGCCAATAAGCTATATTCAGCAGACGGCGACCACGTAACTATGGACGGAAAATACACATTTGACGAAATATATAATTTATGTATTGACGAAATCCAAAAATAATAATTAAAATGAAAGAAATCATACAAAATAAAGCCGGAATATTGAAAAGAGGTTATTATTATGAAAAAATTTACGGCAATTCTTGTTATGACAGCTATATTATGTTCGTTTACAGCGTGCGAACATGATACGGCAGATGAAGCTTCTGTAACGTCTGTTGCGGAAGTATCGGAGGAAACAACAGAAGAAATTACTGAAACAGAATCCGAAACCGAAAATGAATTGTCTAAAGAAATATCAGCCGACGGCTCTTGTGAGGAAGCTATACAAACATTTCTTGACTGCGTAAATAACCGTGATGTTGAGGGAATGATAAAAATTTCATCTCCTGATAAGTACATTGATGTTATGAATTTCGTAATGGAATTATCCGGTGAGTCAATGGAAGAAAGAATTAACTATATGACAGAAGCGTCCAGCGAAACTGTAAGACTGTCTGAAATTATTTCTGAACAAGCTCTTAGTGATGTTTTTTTTGAATTTGTGTATGGATATTACAGAGAATGTCAGTTAATCAGCGACTATATAGAAGAAAACGGCAAAGAAAATATTGACCTTGAAAAATGCAAGGAATTGGTAGATGTTGCGGAATCATTTCCAGAACCGTATTTCAATATAAAGGATATGTGTGAATTTTATTGTATGCTTGAATATGAGGATGAGGACGGCGACACGTATACAGAAGAACAGATGTTTACCATGTTTTATATTGACGGTGAGGGCTGGAAAATTGATATGTCAGTGACGGACTATGTTATGGAGTCAAAGCAGACATCAATAAAAGCAGATGCAAGAACTATGCTTAAAGCCTCTAATGCTGTATTCGCTGAGCTTGACGATATGGGTGTTAAGTTGCCAGAAAAATGTATTATCTGTTCAGACAGCAGTAAAAACTATAATGTAAGTGAGGAATTTTTAAGCGATTTTGAGGAAAATCTGGAACGTTTCTTCAATATTTACAAGGAATTTGATTATATCATAGTGATTGATGGTGGCTGTTGTGTTTATACGGCGTGTACAGACTCTGAAATTCCAAAGTATATCGGCACATATCCTGATAATAAGCTATATTCAGCAGACGGCGACCCCGTAACTATGGACGGAAAATACACGTTAAATGAAATCTATCAGTTATGTATTGACGAAATCCAAAAGTAATAATTAAAATGAAAGAGGTAAAAAAATTATGGTAAAATTTCATCTTCCCGACTTTGCGGGATATTTAAAGTTCAATCTTGTGTTTATTGAATTTATGAAACACTATCCGGAGTATTTCCGTGAGGGCGTGGAAATAGCTTCTGTATACGGAACATTTCCACCGGCTATCTGGAATGGCGGTCGTATGCAGGAGGGCATTTGTGACAGAAAAGCCGTAAAATCCGTTGTCAAGGCTTTCAACGAAAGAGGTATTCCGCTGAGATTCACTTTCACGAATCCCATGCTTGAAAAAAAACATCTGAGTGACGATTTCTGCAATATGATAATGAACGTTGCTAACAACGGTATGAATGAAGTTATAGTAGTGTCGCCAATTCTTGAGGACTACATAAGAAAAAATTATCCGAAATACAAACTTACCAGTTCAACGTGCAAGAGAATTACAGACCTTGAGGCACTCTGCAACGAAATAAACAAGGATTATCATATAATCGTGGTTGACTATGATTTTAATAATAAATTTGATTTGCTGGAAAAAATTCCGCAAAAGGAAAAATGTGAAATTCTTGTAAATGCCTGTTGTGAACCTGTCTGCAAAAGACGTTCAGAACATTACAGGTCGATAGGTCTGCAACAGATAGCCTATTCAAACCATATGAAAAAATATCCTAATATGCCATTCAATCCGGAAAGGCTCCTTAGTGAACACCCCGAAATTGAACAGATTGCCGATTGTCAATGTATGGAAAGAAATATATTTGATATTAAAAAAATGCGTACGCACATAACTCCCGATGATATATGGGAAAAATACGTCCCTATGGGATTCAGACAGTTCAAGATTGAGGGTCGTACTTTTGATATGTTCAACCTTATGGAGCATTATCTTTACTATATGATAAAACCCGAATGCAAGGAGCAGGCACGATTTATGTTCCTTAAACAGTTAAATGTTAACGATGTGATTACGGTAAATGAATAATTATATAATCCGTCAAATAAAAGACAGCGAATATAAAATACTTGATAATTTTCTTTATGAGGCGATTTTTATTCCGGAAGGTGTGCAAAAACCACCATTTTCTATTATTGAAAAGCCCGAATTACAGGTATATATTGAAAATTTCGGCAAAAAGGACGATTATTGCCTTGTTGCCGAAACTGAAAATAAAATTATAGGTGCTGTATGGGTTCGCATAATGGACGATTACGGGCATATTGATAATAATATTCCGTCGCTTGCAATATCTCTTTATAAGGATTTCAGGGGTAGGAAGATAGGAACAGCTTTACTTGAAAGTATGTTATCACTGCTGAAATCAGAGAGTTATGAAAAAGTTTCATTATCCGTGCAGAAAGAAAACTATGCCTACAGAATGTATCTTAAAGCAGGTTTTGAAGTCGTTGACGAAAACGACGAGGAATATATTATGGTATGTAATTTGCAGAAAAAATAACTTAATTATTTTCAAACATTTTTTTATAATTCAGTCCCCATAATTCAAGTGAATCAAGAATAGGTTTCATTGAAACGCCTAACTCCGTAAGAGAATATTCTACTCTTGGCGGAACTTCTGCAAATACAGCACGGTTAATAATTCCGTCGGCTTCCATAGCACGTAAATTATCAGTCAGTACTTTCTGTGATATGCCGGTTAAAGAACGCTGTAATTCGTTAAATCTCCATGGTCGCATTAGCAGATTTCTTATAATCATAATTTTCCATTTGCTCCCGATAAGCGAAAGTGTTGTTTCCACTGGACAGGCTGGCAATTCTTTTGTTTTAATCATGGTTAAACCTCCATTTGTAGTTTCCATATTCATATTGCAGATATTTTACGGCGATTTCTTCTCTTTTTTTACCAAGAAGCTCATAATAATTTTGTGTATGCTTAAGACTGTTTTTTAATGTTGTATACTCCTGAATTGCAGGCGAAAGGCTTGTTATTTCAAGAAGTTCACCATCAATGAAATATAATTCATATGCCCTGTCAAAAAACAGAAATGTGTCAAAAAAATCAGACATAATATATTTATTGTCATCATTATTTATGGCAATAATAGCACTTCCTGTATAATTCATTCTGATTTTCGGAGATATTTTAAAATTAATTGTTATGCCTGAATCTGTTTTTTCTGGATAATATGCAACTTTTTTCTGTCCATATAAAAAATTATCTTCAATAAAGTATTCAGCGGTATACCCTCTATAACAGCACGTTATAGCAGAAAAATTTTTCAATCCAAAATCTGCTGAATTGATAATATCTTTTTCTTTTTCGCAATCAATGAGTATGAATTTTTCATTTTTGTACCACATATAATCACAGCTTTGCATTGTCACCTGAGAAGACCTCCTTATGCATTAAAATATGATGTTACATAAAATTATAATGTATTATCCGGAAAATGTCAATATGTTTTTGCGTTCATAAATTATTTACAATTTGATTTGTCCCGAAAATACATAATAGTCACCAAAAAGTAACTATGTTACTTTAAAGTGCGTACTTGTAAAAATTTAAAATTCATGCTATTATAAAATTACAGAAACGCAAACAAAACTTTAAAAGGAGTAAATATTTATGGCTAATTACAAGAAAATCAGCGTTGCAGACAACGCAAGAACAGAACTTCATGATGCACTGGGACTTACCGGTGCAGAAGTAAGCATAAACTCACTTCCGGCAGGTGCTGGTGTGCCGTTTGTTCATTCGCACAAGCAGAATGAGGAAATTTATGCAATTCTTGACGGCAACGGAAAAGCAGTCATTGACGGTGAGGAAATCGCACTTACAGCAGGTGACTGGTTAAGGGTTGCACCGTCTGCAAAAAGACAGTTTTCCGCCTCTGCCGACAGCGGTATAAAGTACATCTGCATTCAGGTGAAAGAAAATTCACTTGAATGCTATACAGCCGACGATGCAGTTATAGGCTGAAAAATTTAAAATTATTTAAAAAAGCGTCCGTTATATTACTTGCGGACGCTTTACTTTATAATGTTTTTATGGTATAATTAAAAAAACTTATGATGTATAGGAGGAAAACAATGAGTTGGTCGCTATATCTTAACAGGACAAAAACGAATACTGAACCTTATGACGAAGAAAAAGATGAGAATATTATTCCATTTACAAAAGATGAAATAATTACAACCTTACATGAAATATGCGGAATAATAAATGTAAACATTGAAGATACTGAAAGCAAATTTGTACAAGTATACAGTGAAAAATGGAGAATTGAAATATGTTTCTGGGAACAACTTCTTTATTCTGAAAAAGATATGACATATTGTACAATAGAGTTACAAGTATGGGGAAATACCGAACCTAAAGAATTTTTATCACTGCTTGTAGAAAAGCTCCGTGCAAGGCTTTTTGATATGAAAGCCGGTACTTTCTGGACTGTTGACGGGTCAGGTTTTTCAGACTGGAAAAGTTTTTGTAACAGAATAGCAAAGGAGTTATTTGGTGAAAACGGTTGATATAAATTATATTAGCAATTATATATCATATAACTTTCGTGACATGGAAAATGTATATTATTATTTTGACCTCACGGAGTTCGAAATAATAAGTATAGATGAATTAAAATCAAAGTACGGATTTATAGATGATATGTTTTCGGACAAGATAACACTGCAATATGCCTATAATATAGTTCCGCTTGCGACTATTGACCTTGACAGTGAAAAAAGAAATTATCTGCACAATCTTAACAACAGAAAAATTGACAGAGAAATTAAAAGTCTTGACAATGACGAATTTTACATATATTTTCAGAAATTATGGGACACAGAAAGAGCATTTTTATTGAAAAACTGGGACGAATATGAGAAAAGATGTTGCATAAAGCTTGCTGTTGAATGGTGCGAAAATTACAATATTCCGTATACGAAAGGAGACGTTTATGAACACAATTGAAGCAATAAACAAAAGACACAGTTATCGTGGAAAATACAAACAGATTAATATTCCGAAAAAAGACCTTATAACTATTATGGAATGTGGTCTGAATGCACCGTCAGGCTGTAATAAGCAAACCACCAGTCTTATTGCAGTTGACAACCGTGAAATTCTTGACCGGCTGTTAGGAGTTATAGACCCTCCTGTTGCAGAGACTGCTCCGGCGATAATATGTGTCCTTACTCAAAGAATAAACGCCTACAGGGACAAATGCTTTGCGATTCAGGACTATTCCGCCGTTATCGAAAATATGCTTATTGCAATAACAGAACTTGGTTATAGTAGTTGCTGGTATGAGGGGCATATTACAGACGATGACAGAATATGTGACAAAATGGCAAGGATTTTAAACGTTCCAGATAATTATGAACTTGTTTGTTTTCTGCCCGTGGGCATAGCCGAAGAAAAAGCAACTGTTCCGCAAAAGAAACCGTTTGACGAAAGAGCATGGTTCAATTCTTTTCCGTTGAAATAATAAGTATATTTTTTATATGAAAGGTTGGTTTTTTATGTTTGAGGGATATAAATTTGAAGAAAACGGCAAAAAACTTATTCAGGTAGAAACAAATTTTTCTTTTCTTTCTTCTGGTGGAAGTATGTATTTTCAGATTTGCGAAAATGGAAATAATTATATCGCTTACTGGCGTACTGAACCGGAAAAATATAAACGTGGTGAATTTATGTGTAAAGCAGTCTGTTTATTTCCTGAATTTATGCCATTGTCTGAACTTGTAAAAACAACGGAATATAAAGAGCTTTTGCAAAAATATAGTCCTGTTTATTCTGCTGTACTAAATGAAAAGCAGAAAAATATAATTGATACATTTCTGAAAAAAGGTATAAATGAAGATGTACATAAACCATGCGGACGTGACGGACATAGTTATTGTATAGAAGTTTACTGCCCGGAATACAGAAAGTATCATTGGTATATGCTACCGGAAGAATGGACTATATTAGCCGATGTTATAAATATGCTTGTTGATATTTCACAAGCCAACTTTCAGAAATACGGTTGTAGTGTTTATAAATTGAAAGGAGTAAAATAATGAGCTGGTCATTGGAGTTAATCAGAACGAAAACCAACACTGAACCTTATGGCAAAGAAAAAGACGAGGATTTTATACCATTTAAGAAAGATGAAGTAATTAAAACCTTGTTTGAAATATCCGAAATAATAGATATTTGCATTGAAGAGTCAGGAATAGTCACTGTTGAAGATACTGAAATTGATTTGGATTCATTTTTTATTGTCCACGTTTACGGAAAAAATTGGAATATTGAATTATTGTTCTATAATTGGTATACATATTCTGAAAAAGACATGACATATGATACAATAGAGTTGCAAGTACGGGGAAATACCGAACCTAAAGAATTTTTGTCACTGCTTTCTGAAAAACTCAGTGCAAGGCTGTTTGATATGTCCGCCGGTACTTTCTGGACTTGTGACGGGTCAGGGTTTTCAGACTGGAAAAGTCTTTGTGACAGAATAGCAAAGGAGTTATCAAATACAAAAGGAGACTTCTATGTTTGAGGGATATAAATTTGAATAAAATGGTAAAAAACTTATTCAGATAGAAATAAATTTTTCTTTTGGTTAAAGTATGTATTTTCAGATTTGAAAAAATGAAAATCAGAAAAATATAATTGAAACATTTCTGAAAAACGGTATAAATAAAGA
>CAMWQI010000050.1 GCA_947176345.1 uncultured Ruminococcus sp. | reverse complement strand
TCGTCAAAACGCCAAAGAAAATGCGTTGTATGACGTTTTGAAGGCATTGGTAGTATAAACACCTTGCTGAAAACAGAACGTCTCACAAGGGCTTTAAATTCGTTCTCACGCGATATGACATATTCCGGTGAGTACGTCAGGCAGAAAATTTACAGGGGGAATGAAATTTGTATCTTCACATAGGCAATAATTATTCTGTGGATATACGTGATATTGTCGGAATTTTTGATATTGAAAATACGACGGTCGGAAAATATACAAAGAAACTTCTTGAACGTTCTGAAAAAAATCATTTCTGCGTATATGCGACTTACGATATGCCGAAAAGTTTTATAATCACCATGAAAAATAACACGGAAACACTCTATATTTCGCAGTTATCGGCTTATACACTCCGGAAAAGGTTAGATGATTATTTCAAATAATTTACAGATTTTTCGGATTTGGCGTGTTAATTTTTTGGATTTCGCGTGTTAATCGGCGGAAATATTCACGGAAATGACAGTGATAATCAACATCATTTTGTTTCAGACAAGCTATTAATTTTTGAAAATTGGAGGTAAATTCATGAGTATGCAGAATAACAATTATGACGAAAATGACATACAAGTTTTAGAGGGTCTGGAGGCTGTAAGAAAACGTCCGGCAATGTACATCGGTTCTACAGGTGAGGGGGGTCTGCACCATCTTGTCTATGAAATTGTCGATAACTCAATTGACGAATCTTTAGCCGGTTACTGCACGGAAATAAACGTTGAATTAATGGACGGAAATGTTATCCGCGTTTCAGATAACGGACGTGGCATTCCGACGGGTATTCACCAAAAAGAAGGCATTTCAGCGGCAACGGTAGTATATACGGTACTTCATGCCGGTGGTAAATTCGGTGGTGGCGGATATAAAGTTTCCGGTGGACTTCATGGTGTAGGTGCGTCGGCTGTAAATGCTCTTTCGGAATGGCTTGAATTAACTGTCTATGACGGTGAAAATATATGGTTTCAGCGATTTGAAAGAGGTAAATATTCAGAGCCGATAAAAATTATAGGAAAAACTGAAAGAACCGGAACTACTGTAATGTTCAAGGCTGATGATGAAATCTTTGAAACTACAGTATACAGCCGTGAAACACTCCTGAAAAGATTACGCGAACAGGCTTTTTTAAATGCCGGTTTAAAAATTACTTTTACAGACTCAAGACCGGACGAAAAAGGCGAAAATCCATTTTCTGAAACACTGCATTATGAGGGTGGTATAAAGTCATTTGTGGAACACATTCACACTGTGAGAGGTCTGGAAAGTCTCTCCGGAGATGTGATACATTTTTCCGGAATGTACGGCGATATGTTCGCGGAAATTGCCTTGCAATATAACAACAGCTACAATGAAATTATTCTTTCTTTTGCCAATAATATTCATACAAAAGACGGCGGTTCACATGAAACGGGATTTAAAAATGCAATAACAAAAGTCGTAAATGAATACGGCAGAAAAATGGGTCTCCTGAAAGAAAAAGAAAAGCTTGGCGGTGACGATATACGCGAAGGACTTACTGCAATTATTTCTGTAAAATTGACTGAATGTGAATTTGAGTCACAGACAAAAGTGCGTTTAGGAAATCCCGAAGTAAAGCCGTTTGTTGAAAAACTTGTACATGAAAAATTGATGAATTTTCTTGAGGAAAATCCTGATATTGCAAAAATGATTTTTGAAAAAAGTCTTTCTGCACTCAAAGCCCGTGAAGCTGCACGACGTGCAAGAGAAGCTGAAAGAAATAAAAACGCTTTCGGAAAAACTACCATGCCGGAAAAATTAGCGGACTGTTCGGAGCGTGACAACCGCTATACTGAAATCTATATCGTTGAGGGAGACTCTGCTGGTGGTTCAGCAAAACAGGGTCGTGACAGACGTTATCAGGCTATACTTTCACTATGGGGAAAAATGCTAAACGTTGAAAAGGCACGTATTGACAGAATTTATGGGAACGACAAATTAGAGCCTGTTGTTGCAGCTTTAGGCACGGGAATAGGTGAGGATTTTGACATAGAAAAATTACGTTATGGAAAAGTAATTATCATGGCTGATGCCGACGTTGACGGAATGCACATCAGAGCATTGTTGCTGACATTCTTTTTCCGCTATATGCGACCATTAATCACTAACGGAAATGTCTATATTGCACAGCCACCGCTTTTCAGAGTCGAAAGAAACAAACAGGTGAAATATGCATTTTCCGACGAAGAAAGAGACCAATATATTCAAGAACTTTCGGAGAACGGAAAATACAAGGTTGAAATACAACGTTACAAAGGTTTAGGTGAAATGAACCCTGAACAGTTATGGGAAACTACAATGAACCCTGAAACCCGTACAATCGTTAAAATTTCAATGGAAGATGCCCTCAAAGCTGACGAAGTTTTCACTGTTTTAATGGGTGACAAAGTGGAATTGAGACGTAATTTCATAGAACAGAATGCAAAATTTGTACAGGATTTGGATATATGACGGAAAATTACAAATTTGAAAAAGAATATACAATTTCGGCTGAAATATTCCGTGATGGATACAGGGAATTTCAGAAAAAATTTGTATTTCCACAGGCAAACGTCACAGCACTGGCATTTTTAATTTTAGCAGGGGTTTTTGTATTTGCGGTAATTGAAGATAATTCGCAGTATTTCGCATATTTACTGATAGTGGTATGTCTTGCTATGGCAGTAAGGCAATGGTACAATCCACGCAAATTAAGGGCGAATTTATTTGAAAGTTTTCATGAAATTGAAAATTCAGTCTATAAAATTTCAGTGGCTGAAAATTATATTGACATTTCAACAGTTTCAACAGTTGATGATGTTGAAAATGTTGAAAACTCTGAAAATGAAGAACTGCCTGAAAAAAGTCGTATTCCGATTGATGAGAATTTTTCCGTGATTGAATATGATAAATTTTTCCTGATTTTTTCCGGAAAAAGTATATTCTATATTATTCCGAAAGAAAATTTTTCCGGAGATGAAATTGAAATTTTAGCGAATTTAAAATAAATTTTTTCTGAAAACATTTCAACATAAAAAATGTTGAAACTGTTGAAAACTTCCGGAAATCAATTTCCATAAAATTATCTTACAGGAGGTAAAAATTTTGCTTTACAATGATAATTCAAAAATAATCAATACTGAAATATGCGATGAAATGCAAAATTCTGTATTGAATTACGCAATGTCGGTAATTGTTTCAAGGGCATTGCCGGACGTAAGGGACGGTTTAAAGCCGGTACACCGGAGAATTTTATATACACTGCATGAAAACGGTCTTACACCGGACAAGGCATACAGAAAATGTGCCGATACAGTAGGTGCGGTACTGGGTCGCTATCACCCACACGGTGATACTTCCGTTTATGACGCACTTGTAAGGCTTGCACAGGATTTTTCAATGCGTTATCCGCTTGTCGACGGTCACGGAAATTTCGGCTCTATCGACGGTGACGGACCGGCAGCCTATCGTTATACGGAAGCGAAAATGTCAAAAATAACTCTTGATATGCTTACGGATATAAACAAAAATACTGTTGATTTTGTTTCAAACTATGACGACAGATTAAAAGAACCGGCTGTTTTGCCGTCACGTTTTCCTAATTTACTTGTAAACGGTTCTGTGGGAATTGCCGTCGGTATGGCGACAAATATTCCACCACATAATTTAGGTGAAATTATTGACGGTCTTAAATTTTTAATTTATAATCCGGACTGCACACTTGATGAATTAATGGAATTTATAAAAGCTCCCGACTTCCCCACTGGTGGAATTATTATGGGAAAAGCCGGAATACGTTCCGCATATGCTACAGGTCGCGGAAAAATAATTCTCCGTTCGCGTACACATTTTGAGGAAATTAAAGGCAGAAACTGCATTATAATTGACGAAATCCCGTTCATGCTTAGAAAAGAAAGACTACTGAAAAGTATAAATCAGCTTGCAAGAGACAAGAAAATTCAGGGACTTTATGATTTGCGTGATGAGTCCGATAAGGACGGAATGAGAGTTGTAATTGAACTTAAAAGAGACGCTATGCCGGAAATTGTTTTAAACAAATTATTTGCATTAACTCAATTACAAGATACTGTCGGAATTATCATGCTTGCACTTGTAAACGGTGAGCCTAAAATTTTAACACTGAAAGAAATGTTGCAGAATTATCTTGATTTTCAGGTTGAAGTAATTCAGCGAAGAACAAGATTTGACATGAAAAAGGCTCTTGAAAGGTCGCATATTCTACAGGGTTTTGCACTTGCATCAGATTACATTGATGAGGTTATTGAAATTCTCAGGTCAAGCAAAACAATTTCAGAGGGCAAAAAAAATATCATGGAATATTTCAGTGATATTGATTTGTCGTCACTTCTTGACCATGAAAAATATGATTTCACAGGACTGCATATTGAAAATCAGATGGGACTTTCTGAAGAACAGGCGGACGCAATTGTACAGATGAAATTAGGTGCATTGACGGGTCTTGAAAGACAGAAAATTACCGATGAACTTTACGGATTACTCACTAAAATTTCAGATTATGAAGACATTTTAGCGGATGTAAACAGGGTCTATGAAATTATTATAAATGACCTTGACAATATCAAGAAAAAATTCAACGACAAACGTCGCACAGACGTTGAGGCAGTAAGCGGTGAAGTAGATATTGAGGACTTAATTCCGCATGAAGACTGCGTTGTTACGCTTACAAATAACGGCTATATCAAACGTATGCCCGTTGCCGAATATAAGACTCAAAGGCGTGGTGGTCGTGGCATTACCGGCATGAAACAGCGTGAGGAAGATTTCGTGGAGGAAATGTTCATTTGCGAAAGTCATGACAATATTTTATTTATTTCAAATTTCGGAATAATGTATAAATTAAAATGCTATGAAGTTCCAGACGGTACAAAGGCATCACGTGGCTTTAATCTGATAAATTTACTCTCTCTTGCCGACGGCGAAAAAATTACGGCAATGATTAAAACTACTGATTTCAGTGAAGAAAAATTCATAACAATTGTAACCAAAAACGGCAAAATAAAACGTTCAAATCTTTCACTTTACAGAAACGTCCGCAAGAATGGTTTAAGGGCTATAGGTCTTGATGAGGGTGACGAAATTGCAGGTGTGAGAATGACCGACGGAAAAGCACAAATTTTTATTGCTACGCGTAATGGTATGGTTATACGGATTGAAGAGGAAAAAGGTCGCTCAATGTCACGTACCGCACACGGTGTTAAGGCTATAAAGCTCCATGACGGTGACTATGTTGTGGGCATTGCACGTATGCGTGAGGGTGCATCTTTGCTTACTGTTACTGAAAACGGTTACGGAAAACGCACGGAAATTGACAGTTTCCGCATTCAGAACAGGGGCGGTTTTGGTCTGAAAAATTACAGTGCCGATGACGTAAAAGGTCACGTATGCGGAATAAAAATTGTTGACGAAACCGACGATATTATTCTTGTTTCAAGTGACGGAATTATTATCAGAATACTTGCAAGCGATATAAGAATTATGAGCAGATACGCCAAAGGTGTGCGCGTTATGAGAGTGAATGACGGCGCAAAAGTAGTGGCATTTACACGCGCTGAACATGACGACAATGCCGAAACTGAAAAGGTTGAACAGCTTACCGATGAACAGGTGGAACAAGCCGAAATTGAGGCAAAAGCTGAAGAACAAAATGAAATTATTGAAGATAATGAAATTTCGGAAGATGAAGAAGAATAATTTTTTAAATTCAATTCTGTTTATATTTGCAGGATATGTTTTTTATGAAAATAAATTCATGCTGAAAATACGCCGTGAATTTTCCGGAAAAAACAATCTAAAAATAGCACATATTTCAGATTTGCATAAACGCAAATTCGGGGATAATAATTCCCGAATTTGCAAAATTATACAGCATGAAAATCCGGATATTATTTTCATAACAGGTGACATTGTTTCACGTACTGAAACGGATTTTTCAGGAATAAAAATTTTTCTTGAAAATTTAAAAAAAATTGCTCCGGTTTATATAATTTGCGGAAATCATGAACAGTCTTTACCGAAAGTTTTCCACAGTGAATTTGTTGAAACTGTTGAAAACTCTGGAGCAGTTCTGCTTGAAAACAATTCAGTGAATTTGAAAATCAAGAAAAGAAATCTACATATTTACGGGCTGAAAGAAGATTATTTGGTTTATAAAAACGGAAAAAGTTACAGAAATCTTTCTGTTATTACAAAATCCGATATGAACCGATATATAGGCAAATGTCCCGACGGTGAAATTTTACTGCTTGCACATAATCCGTTCTTTGCGGAGGCTTATTCTGAATGGGGTGCGGATTATACTTTCAGCGGTCATGTACATGGAGGAATTTTAAGAATTTCAGGAAAAGGAATTTTTTCACCTGAAAGAAAATTGTTTCCGGAATTTTCAAAAGGCGTTTATGAAATCGGAAAAATGAAATTATGCGTTTCCGGAGGATTAGGAAAATTAAGGCTTTTCAATCCGCCGGAAATTGTAATTTACAGAATTTAAATTCCTGAAAATGCAAAAATAATCAGCAAAATTCCGCCTACCCATGAAAAATCATGTTGCAAGGAAGATAATTTTTTTCCGGTTATATTTCCTAAAGTTATTGAAATAATTCCGGCAACAAATGTGAAAATGAAAGCTGGAAAAGGCGATATTCCGGCAAAACCACTGCTAAGACCTGTTGCGACTGAATCAAGCGAACTTGCCAGTGCAAGTGCGGAGGCTTCAGCGGTGGAAAGAGTTTTTGAATTATCAAAATCAGCAGTTGTTTCGTCAAGATAAAGTTTCATTACAATTCCATATTTTCCGGAACGTACAGAAACTTCACCTTTTTCAGAAATATGATTTATAATGCTCCGGATAATGCTCTTGAAAATTGTCATAATTCCTATTGCGGTTATCACAAATGTACCACATATATGGCATAGTTCCGGAGACACAAAAGACCCTATAAAGTCCGAAAATCCAAGGGATAAACCAAGCATAACCGCACTTATCAGGCTTATAACAGTCATAGACAGAAACGGTATTTTTATACCGCTGTTGCAGTAAGTTACAGATGCAAGGTATGTATCAAGACTTACAATTACTGCAAGAAGAATTTCACCATACAATTTTCATCACCTCCCG
The DNA here is from genome assembly GCA_947176345.1 of uncultured Ruminococcus sp. Taxonomy (GTDB): domain Bacteria; phylum Bacillota; class Clostridia; order Oscillospirales; family Ruminococcaceae; genus Ruminococcus. The sequence goes on along the minus strand of CAMWQI010000050.1, from coordinate 6,457 downwards.
ACGTATAATATGCAGAAAATGCATAAAATGTCAAAGGCAAAATATATCTGAAAAATAATAAAAAATTGTTGACTTTTCCGGAATATATGTTATAATATTAAGTAACAACTTTTGCAAAAATTTTTCAGGAAAGGGGATATTTCATTGACCGCCGGAGTTTCAACTGCCTGTCTTTATCCACAGCCACTGGAGGAAAGTTTATATGACCTTGCTGTGAACGGAGTTTCATGCACCGAAATATTTATAAATACACATTCAGAACTCAAAAAAAGCTTTGCATATAATATAGCCGAAATGCTCAAAAGATTTGACATGAAATGCGTTTCCGTTCACCCGTTTACGTGCGAAATGGAAACTATGATGTTTTTTTCCGATTATGAAAGACGAATTGATGATATTCTGGAATATTACAAATTATATTTTGATTTCATGAATACTGTCGGAGCGGATATTTTTGTTTTTCACGGTGGAAAAATCGGCTCTGGAAAAAACAAAGATTTTTACTGCGAACGCTATAGCAGGCTATGGCGTTTAGGGCAGAAATTCGGCATAAAAACCGCTATTGAAAATGTCTCACGTTGTCAAAGTGCGTCATCGTCTTTCATACGTGAAATTTCAAATATGCTTGGCAGTGAATTTGCATTCGTGCTTGATACAAAACAGGCGGTTCGTGCCGGTGAAAATCCTTTCAATTTTGTGGACGCTGTCGGAAAAAATATCGTTAATGTACATATAAGCGACTCCGGAGAATACGGGGATTGTCTGCCAATCGGCAAGGGAAGATTTAAATTCAGGAATTTCTTTGAAAAAATAAATTCTTTCAATCCTGATTGCAGTGTTGTACTGGAGCTTTACCGGAGTGGTTTCGGTGGTATCGGAGAACTGATTTCAAATTACAATGTGCTTGAAAATATGCTTGAAATATATGGCAGGGGGGAAAAGAAATGAAATGTCCTTTTTGTGGATTTGACGACTCAAAAGTGACCGACTCAAGACCTTCGGACGACAAAATACGTCGGCGGAGAGAATGCATAAAATGCAAAGGCAGATTTACAACTTATGAAGTTGTTGAAATTCCATTGCTTATGGTCGAAAAACGCGACGGAACATATGAAACTTTTGACAGAAACAAGCTGATAAAAGGAATTTTTTCCGCCATAAAAAAAAGACCCGTCACTATAGAACAGGTCTCCGAAATTGCAGATTATATTGAAAATTATTACGCAAATGCCCTGAAAACTGTCGCACCGTCAAGGGAAATAGGCGAAATTGTACTTGAAAAATTAAGGGAAATTGACCCTATTTCATATGTGCGTTTTGCCTCTGTATACAATGATTTTACCGACATAAAAAGTTTTGTTGCGACAATAAGCGAATTTGAAAATGAAAAGTAAATTATATAATTCAGCTTACAGAAAGACGTGTTTTTCCGCCGTCCTCACTGTAGACAAGTGATGCTACCACTATGTCATCGCAGACAATTAATTCAGCTAACATTTTCTGATTTTCCGGACTATAATTTCTCACTTCATAGACGTAAAGACGGGCATTTTTACCGGCATATTCACGCAGTGGCAAGCCCTGTCCGTCCTGAATTACGGCATATTCTTCATAGGCTTCTGAAAATTCCGATGGTATGATTATTTCTTTTTCTGAAATTTCTTCAACTTCCCACCCGTGCAGTGCGAAATAATCAATTCTTTCGGCTGTAGTTTTGGCTGAAATTCTTGTTTTTTCCGTTTTTTCTTTTTCCGGTTTTTTGTCCGGAATTAAAAAAATTACCGCATAAATTGCAACTGCAATTATTACAAGTGCGAATATTTTCTTTTTCATTTTTAAACCCCCGTTCCGTGAATGTTATTAAAAATATATTTCAGAAAGGTGAAAATTATGCCACTGATAAGACTTGACAAATTTATTTCTGAACGCACTGAATTTTCACGCAGTGAAATTAAAAATCTTGTCGGCAGAAAACGTGTGACGGTGGACGGACAGGTTGTGAAAAATTCAGACCTGAAAATAAATCCTGATACCGCGAAAGTGTTTGTAGATGATAACGAAATACGCAGTGAACGCTTCAGATACATTCTGCTGAACAAGCCGGCAGGGTATGTCTGTTCCACGTCGGATAACGACGGTGCGAACGTCATGGAGCTTATCCCTGAAAATCTCCGCACTAAAAATATGTTTCCGGCGGGTCGGCTTGACAAGGACTCACTTGGTGCTTTACTGATTACCGACGACGGCGACCTTGCACATCGTATGCTTTCACCTAAACGACACGTGTCTAAAATCTATATTGTGAAACTTGACAGACCGTTTAAAATTGAATATATTAACTTATTCAAAAATGGTTTAAAATTAGCCTCCGGAGAGGTATGCCTTCCTGCTGAAGTGAGGGGGTCAGAATTGTCCGAAAAACTGGCTTTTATACAGATTTTTGAAGGCAAATATCATCAGGTAAAAAGAATGTTTTCGGCTGTCGGAAATCATGTTGAGGTTTTAATGAGAATTTCTTTAGGAAATCTGATTTTACCCGAAAAACTGGCGTTTGGTGAGTGTATGGAATTATTGCACAAAGATGTTGAAAACTTATTTTTAACACCCGATTTTGACGATTTCTGCCGGAATTTTACGGGTAATTTTTCGGCAAAATTAATAAACAATGGGTCATAACTTTGGCAATTTGACATCTTGAAAAATTTTCAAAAGTTTGGTATTATATTATTATAGTCGATATTCTGGTTGCGTGTCGGCAAAAAATTTTGAATTGGAGGAAATTTCAATGGCAGGTTTGAGCCTTAAACAAATAAAGAAAATTTATCCGGGTAATGTCGAGGCTGTTCATAGCACAACTTTTGACATAAGAGACAAGGAATTTATCGTTTTCGTTGGTCCTTCCGGTTGTGGTAAGTCAACAACTCTCCGTATGATTGCTGGTCTTGAGGAAATCTCAGAGGGCGAACTCTACATCGGTGACCGTCTTGTAAACGACATCGCCCCTAAGGACAGAGATATTGCAATGGTTTTCCAGAACTACGCTCTCTATCCGCACATGACAGTTTTTGAAAACATGGCTTTCGGTCTTAAACTCCGTAAAGTTCCTAAGGACGAAATCGAAAGAAAGGTTAACGAGGCTGCAAAAATCCTTGACCTCTCACATCTTCTTGACAGAAAACCACGTGCTATGTCCGGTGGTCAGTGTCAGCGTGTGGCACTCGGTCGTGCTATCGTTCGTTCACCTAAGGTATTCCTTCTCGACGAGCCTCTTTCTAACCTCGATGCTAAACTCCGTGGTCAAATGAGAACTGAAATCTCTAAAATCCATAAACAGCTCGGTACTACTTTCATTTACGTTACCCATGACCAGACAGAAGCTATGACCATGGGCGACAGAATTGTTTGTATGAAAGACGGCTGGGTTATGCAGATTGATACACCACAGAAAATGTACGACGAACCAGCTAATAAATTCGTTGCTGGCTTCCTCGGCTCTCCTACAATGAATTTCATTGACTCTACACTTAGATATGAGAGAGAATATGACCAGTTTATTGTTGAATTTGGTTCTGCTAAGAGAAAGTTTGAAATTATCGTGCCTGAGTCAAAAGTTAATTCCAAACTTCAGAACTATGTGGGCAAGGAAATTATTCTCGGTGTCCGTCCTGAAAATCTCCACGACGAAGAAATGTATCTCTCAAATGCTACAACAGGCGTTGTTGAATGTAATGTAGAAATTACTGAAATGATGGGTGCTGAAATCTATCTTTACCTCAATTGCGAAGGTATTCCGCTTACTGCACGTGTAAGCTCACGTTCTACTGTACGTTCAGGCGATGTAATTCAGATTGCTATTGACCCGAACAGAATTCATATCTTCGACAAGGAAACTGAGGAAACTATTGTAAACTGATAGCAACAAATCATTTTTATATTTATCCTTTCTTTCTCTTTAGTATACTCTGGTTTTATACGGAGTACAACGGAAAACCGCAGTGAAATACCTGCGGTTTTTTGCATTTCGCTTGTTAATTTTTCGGATTTGGTATGTTAATTTATGGAGGTTTTTTTATGACTATAAAAGAATATCTTGAAAATCATCGTGAAGAAATGATTGATTTTCTTACGGAATTAGTCGCCGTGCGGAGCGTTCAGGGCAAACCTAACGGCGTTTATCCTTTTGGAAAAGAACCGGCTAAGGCTCTTGAAATAATGCTTGAAAAATGCAAAGAGTCCGGTTTTACGGTTGAAAATGTTGAAAATTATGTCGGTACAGCGGATTTTGATGATAAAGAGCCGTCACTGGCAATTCTCGCACATCTCGACGTTGTTCCGGAGGGAACAGGTTGGCACAGCGACCCTTATGTGCTGAAACGTTCAGGAGGGCAATTAATCGGGCGTGGAACGTGCGACGACAAGGGGGCGTGTGTATCCGCCTTGTTTGCTTTAAAAGCTCTTAGAGAGCTTAATATACCCCTTAAACGCGGTGTGCGTTTAATCTTTGGCACGAATGAGGAAAACGGTTCAGCAGACCTTGCATATTATCGCAAAAAACGACAACTTCCGCCAATGGTTTTCACACCTGACGGGCAATATCCCGTGATAAACGCCGAAAAAGGCATGATTAGAGTATATTTTTCCGCACCTTGTTTTGACGATTTAATTATAGTTTCCGAAAAAATTATAAATGCAGTGCCGGAAAAATGCGTTGCTGTCTACGGGGCTAATTCTAAGTTTTCATGCACGGGAAAATCCGGTCACGCCTCAACTCCCGAAAAAGCCGAAAATGCTATAACAAAATTCCTTGAGGAATTTACAAAAGAATTTAAAAATCCCCTGTTATGCAGACTTGCGGAATTATTTCCGCACGGTGAAACGGACGGAAAATCATGCGGATTAGGATTTTCCGACGATATTTCGGGAAAAATGACGTGTGTATTATCAATGCTAAATGCCAACAAAGTCGCTGGGCTTAAAGGTGGTATAGATATACGCTTTCCGCTTGACAGAACGTTTGACGAAATCAGCGGAATAATATGTAAATCCCTTGAAAATGCAGGCTTTAAAATTGATTCGTGTGAGGGTACAGAACCGCATATTACTGACGAAAACAGCGAATTTGTACAATCACTTCTGCGTGTTTATGAACGTGTTACAGGTGACAAGGGTTATTGTATTGCAATAGGCGGTGGGACTTATGTTCACGAAATAGAGGGTGGTGTTGCATTTGGTGCGGAATTTCCAAATGAAAACGGAAATATGCACGGTGCGGACGAATTTATTACAGAGGAAAATTTACTGAAAAACGCCGAAATTATGGCAGAAGCTATAATTGAAATCTGTGGCTGAATTAAAAACGGGACTGTCATTCAGATGCAGTCCCGTTTTAAAGAATTACTGGTTATCGTTTTCATTGTAATCAGTGGCAGTTGTTTCACCGTCCAGCCCGTCTATAACATCATCAACGGCATTGCCAGCACCGTCTATAACGTCACCTACGGCATCACCCACACCGTCAACGATACTTTCACCGGCATTTTCCACACCGTCTACAGCGTCGTGTGCATGGTCTTTAACGGTGTTATTACTCCCCGTCTCATCGCCCACACCGTCGGTATCATCAGTATCAACATTGCCGTTTTCGTCAGTTTCATAGTAATCATCATCATAGTAACGGTCATCGTTTTTGTCGTTTTTACGGCTTTTTTCGGTAGTATATTCAGTTATAATCATTTCACCGTCCGACGAATAGGAATTATCATTATTTCCGCACGAAACAAAAGCCATACACGTCAAAAATATGGAACAGGTCAATAAAGTTTTTTTCATAAAAAATCAAATCCTTTACATCAAATCACTGTTTTTATTTCAGCAGTGTATTTTTATTGTTTACGCAAATTTCTTTTTTATCCATAAAGTTTTCAACTTTTATTATGTTAAGATGTTGAAAACTTTTTAATTTTTTGAAAAATTTTTCCTTATACAACGTTTTTGTATTTAAAATATTGTGATTTCAGTCTATTTATAAAAGGAGTTGATTTTTTATGAAAGAAAAGAAAAGTTTTATTCTTTATCTTGACAACGCAAAACAGGTTAATATGCTCACCGATGAACAGGCGGGAAAATTTATAAAAGCCGTCTATAAATTCGCGGAAACAGGCGAAGAAACGGAATTTGATGACATAGCCCTGAATATTGTCTACAGCTTTATAGCGGATAATATAAAGCGTGATACTGCTAAATATCAGGAAACTTGCATGAGACGTGCAGAAAACGGAAAGAAAGGCGGAAGACCTCCGAAAGCTGAAAAAGCAAATGGTTTTTCTGAAAACCAAAATAAAGCAAAAAAAGCTGATAATGATATTGATAATGAAAATGAAAATGAAATTGAAAATGATATTGTTACAGCAATTCCATTATAGACAAATCAATAAAGATATGATATAATAGGTAGTAG
>CAMWQI010000049.1 GCA_947176345.1 uncultured Ruminococcus sp. | reverse complement strand
GTAGTATGCTGAACCCTCTTTTGAGTAACTGTTTACAGAAATTTTAATTTCTTTAAGATGTTCCTTGTCGCCGAGTGGAATAATTTTTGCTCCGTCCTTTTCTTTAAGTTCATTGAAATCATATGATACTTCATCTGTTGTAATATCGGGAGCTTCATATATCGTCTTGTCGGTTTTTTCGTCGGAAACAACTACCTGTGCAACTGAAAGAGGTGGTAACTCAACCTCAATTTTATTTCCTGAGACATTATTCTGAACATCAATAATTCTTATTTCACTGCTGTCCTGTGTGATTGCATAGACAACTGCACTCTTGTAATCAGACTTAGAGCCTGAAATATCAATCACGGCTTTTTCGGACTTTTCTTTGTCCTTGTTTGAAAGAACTACCGTTACTTCCGAGTCATCTGTACCATCTATTGAGGCAAATGCAGATGCTTTTGATAAATCATCGGTTTTTGTTTCCACAAGAGTATCACCGAATGATGAACCCTCACCGTCATAATTCGTGTAAAGATTTATAGCCGATTCAACATACGGGCAGTCCGGAAGTGTTCCCCAGTATGTAGCAAGATAAACATTATTCATTGCAAATGCACCGAGTGCCTCTGTTTCTGCAATAGCAGAAATCACCGATTTTCCGGTTACTTTTTCATTTGCAATATCCGCAAGATTATATTCTGAAACAGAAAGCTTTGTATCAGGATAATACTTTTCAATTGATTCCTGTAATTTTGTAAGGAACGGAAAATACTTTCCACCCCATGGCTGTAACCAGCTGTTTTCCACATAATCTTCATCATAGAGACTTCTTGCAGCCTGTAATTTCGCATCATCAGTAGCACAATCCTGTGCATAATAATGAACATCAAAAACATTAAGGAGACGTTTTCCGGTTTCCTTTTCAGCCTTTGCCATTCTTTCAAGATAGTAGTCAACATACCAGTTATAATTACCCTTGACTGCCTGCCATTCACTGTCAACAAAATCAGTACCTTCACCGGCGTTCATACACGGAAGCATTCCCCATAGAACACCGCCGAAAATTTCAGCATTAGGGTCTATTTCCTTTACTACCGTTGCAAGTTCAATTGATTTGTCTATAAGTTCATTGGCAGTTGCTTCCTCAGAATGAAGCATAGGGTGTGTATCATTCCAAAGAAACGGCTCATTGTCAAGACTATAGCCTTGTATACCTGTAGAAGTTGTTGAATCACCTAAAGTTTTCACAAGATAGTTAACATATTCGTCCATGTAAACTTTACCATCATTCAAATCTGGAGTAAGTGAAAGTTTACCGTTCTTGCGGAATACAACTTCATTCCACCTTGACGACGGGGCTTTTTCACTTTCGGTCACTGTACCGTCCTTATCAGCGGAAACATAGCCAGCCATCTGGAGAGTAGTAAATTTATATGGTACATTATATTCCGCACATTCCTCAGAGAGCTTTCTTGCGGCATAACCTGCTCCGTCCTTTTCGTCACCAATATTTGTATCGGAACTGTTCACCCAGTCTTCACCGGCATTAGACCAGTTTGTTTCCCAGTTATAGCCCGTGTATCTGTTTCCGCCCTGTCGTACAGCATTGACAGTAACATTTTTGTAATTGTTTATATTTCCGTACTGATTTATACCATAAATGTATGGGCTTATTTCTTTCTTTTCACCGGAAAGATTAACAGATACATTCATATTATATGAATTGTCAACAGCATTCGCAAAAGTAACCGACATTGCAGTCATTGTGACAGCTAAAGCGGACAAAAAAGACATAATTTTCTTCATTCTAATCATTCCTCCTGATTATTTTCTTCCTCGCACCATAGACTTACTTCCGGCACGGGTTTATTGTTGCTTGTGTTCGGCATACGGAAAGAACCATATTTCCATGTATCAATATTGCAGTCAAAATACCGGATAAACCGTGAAAGCGACTGTGCAAGAATAAGCATTGTTGTCAGTGCCGTACTGTTATTATAGCCGTACACAATTGACGTTTCCTCCGAGTCGTCAACCGCAACACGCCACATTATACCAAGACGGTCAAGCCTGTCAACGATATGTTTCAGCTTTTTCACCGGAATACCCGTATTTCTTGCAAGATATTCAACAGACTGTAATCTGTTTCTTCGTCCGCTTCCAAGATAGTAGATAAGCTTCAATGCATCGGGGTCAGCAAGAGTTTCAAAAATAACAACCATAAGTTCAGTATCTTTCACATACGGATAAAGACCATTTTCAGAAATTTTTACAAAACAGAAATATTTCAAATCCTCGTTGAGTCTTGCAAGTGCCATTTCATAATCTGTTTTTATTTCACCGTAAGTTTCAAGTTCAAGATTTTCAGGATAGTGCATTTTTGACTTTTTATACTCCGTAAAAGCACCCATAGCAGAATACATGATACGCATAATAATATCAGCACGTTCATTTTCGGGGGTCTGCCTGATAATTATATTTATAACGCGTTCAATATCAACTTCACTGCATACATCTTCAACTCCGAAAAGTGAATCAATTGATACACCTAAAGCACCGGAAATAGCTGGCAACAGTTCGCTGTCCGGATAACTCCCCTTCTCCCATTTTGATACAGCCTGTGATGTGACGTTCAGTTTTCTTGCAAGCTGAACCTGTGTGAGACCACATCTCTTACGAAATCTTGCTAAATTTTCACCAAAACTTATAATAACTCACCACCGTCTTCTTTTTTGCACCGGAATTTCTTTATTTATATTATACCACAATTTTCCGTTGAAATCAAGCAACTTTAATTATATTAATTCAACTATCAGTTTAACACTCAACTGTAAATAACACACAATGCTTTTATTTTTCCTGAACAAGCAAAAAAGCAGACTTTCACTAAAGAAAATCTGCTTTTACAGTGCTTATAATCGGATTTGAACTTATTCAGACGTTATCCGAATTTATTCGATAGTGTTTAATTTTCATAACTACTATCACTATAAGTAATGAAATTAGAATTATAATAATTCCATTGGTCATCAGGGTTATCAATAGAAACTAAATCACTATCATATGCAATATAATTATCCCATACAGTACAAGAACAATCCCATGCATTCAAGAAATACATTTTTTTACCATCTGCATTTTTGGCAATATCCATATAGACTTTGTTGCTATAGATATAAGCGTTTTGTCCCCAACCCTCAACAACATCATTTTGTTCAAAAGCGCGTGTAATTTTATCACAGTTATTTCGATAACCTGTGCAATATCTTAAAATGCAATCATTGCCCTTGATATTCACAAAAGCCTTTGCATAATTTTCACCCGAACAGCCTTTACCGTCAAAAGTACAGTATTCAATAATAGTTCCTGTTGTATATTCTTTTACATCGATGCATTCAGCAGAAATATTTGGTCCTAATTTACAATTTCTGATAATATTATTATCGCAGGCGTGTTCATATTCTGTTGTACTTTCTGCACTGCCGATATAAATTCCCTCACCATAGCCAGCTTTTACAAGTCCTGTATCATGTACTTTACAGCTATCAATGATGCAATTAGAACTGCCATCACGAATATGAATACCTTCTGTTCCTGTATTATAAACTTCACAATTAATAATTTGTATATAATTTGAGTTATCTAAAATAATGCCTTTAGAAGAATTTGTTATGATTATATCTTTTACTGTCCACCAATCACCTGTAATTGTTAAACCATAATAGCTTTCTGTTGTTGTGCCGTCAATTATAGCTGGATTATCAGGATTTTCAGAACGGAGTATAATAGGCTTGTTTTCTGTACCGTCTGCTGTACCTGTAAAGGTACGTCCTTTGTTCACTTTTCCATTATAGATATAATTTCCGGAAGCAAGTACAATTTCATCACCTGCTTTTGCATTTTCAAGAGCGTTTTGTAATTCGGAAGAATTTGTAACATTAATTATATTATTATTTGATTTCTGTGACAGCATATATTGCATTCTACATAAATCAAATACATCTAATACGCCATCCTGACATAAATCTCCTTCCTGCCAGTCGACAAGTGTAGTATCTGGTACACAAAGAATCCATTTTTTTAATAATACAACATCCGAAATAGCAAATTCACCATCTGCGTTAATATCCCCTGTAGGTGCGATTTCACCAGCCTTTGTATCGGGTGCATTTTGATATTCAGCAGAATTTGTATTTTTTTCTGATTGCTGTAACAGCATATATTGCATTCTGCACAAATCAAATATATCTAATATGCCGTCCTGATATAAATCACCTGCCTGCCAGTCGGCAAGTGTAGTATCTGGTACACAAAGAATCCATTTTTTTAATAATACAATATCTGAAATATCAAATTTGCCATCTGCATTTACATCGCCTGTACGTGAATTTTGATTTAATGAATCAAGTTTTAACTGTCGAATAATTGCCGTACCATTATCGGTATAATAAGAGCAATATAACGTTTGCTTGCTATAGGCAAGTGATAAACTGTTTACAATATCCGTTGCCAATAGATTTCCCGTCATCTCCCAAGTAGTATCATTTAAAGAATAAACAGATAATTCATCGGGATTTTGTGTATTCACGGCTAAATAACATTTATCATCAATCAAAACTGGTATTTGTGTAAAAATGTTTTCAGAAATAGATTCCGGCAAAGGATAGGCTGTTATTTTTTTATTTGAAAATTGATAAACTGCATTGCCATTTCCGGAAGGTGCAATCCATGCGGTATTGCCATCTGATGTCATGGAAACTGTACCACAAGCATTATCCGAAATTGTTGTGATATTCCAGTTTTTATTTTCATAAATTGCAAGTTTCGGTTTATTTGCATCATTAATATCACGATAAGCAATCACCGGATTGTGATTTAAAATCGCAATTGACATATTACAAGCATTTTCTGCAATAGTTTCACCAATAATTTCTGATTTTTCTGTCTGAGAATCATAACAAGCCACATTCAATGCATATGGAAAATTTCCGGTTGTATATGTAAAATATAATTTATTTTCATCGGCTGTTATATCTGCATATTGTGCGATTTCTGTTGTTTTATAAATTTCCGTCCAGATACCTGATAATACATCATATCTGCATATATGTAACAAAAAATTCTTATCCTGATATAAAACATAAGGTGTGTTTCCGGAACATACAAGCTTTGGCTGATTCATGTCCATATACCCTCCTGAACCAAGAGGATTACCTATTTTTATCAGATTGTTATTATCACATTTATATAATTGCGCATAGCTATTATCAGCAGTAATTAAATATACTGTATTATCTTCTGAAACTGCTAATTGATAAGGCTTATTATCTTCTAAATTATGATTAACACTTTCCCAAAGTTTTGTATCAGAAACATCTGCAAAATCAACAGAAAAAGTCAATGATTTTTCGTTCATGATAATATCATGAATATAAATTCCACTATTTGTGCCATTGGAATATACAAGTGCATTATCAGTAATATCTGCATTCCAGTCAAGAGACCCTACAGAATCAGGAGCATTTGTTCCACCATAGTTGGATAAAAAAATATTTCCCTCACCTGCGTCAAGATTTGTTTCTTCCGGACGGAATATATATATTTCATCTTTATCAGATTTAAAATTTCCGTCTATTTCTGTATTCACACGATAAACAACTAATCCAGTGCCATATATTTTGACATCTAATTCATCAGAATATCTTGCTCCCTGTTGCCGATATTCCACAGCGAAAAATTCTGTATCAGAAAGTGGTGTTTTTAATAAATAAAGTCTGTTTCCGTTATCAGAAGATGCAGGATAAATTGTATATGTGCCGGTTTCTGTAATATCTTCAGAAGCCAGCCAATTTGAAATTTTCGCTCTTTGATAGGCAAGCGGATATTGTAAAAATACAGAATCAGATGCCATAATATCCCATGCACCCACGGGTGTACCTGTACGGTTATTGCGGTATAAATCGGGATAGCCTAAAGAATGCAGAAATTCATGACATAATACACCCTCCGCCCCTGTTATTTGATTTTCAAAAAGTTGTTTACTATTTTGAATGTTAACTCTGTTCACGTTGTAGCCATTTAATTTCATACCATTTAATGAAAATGCCCTTGCCCATAGCGGAGAAGTCATATTATCGGCTTTTCCGTCAACTACTAAAGTAATATTATCAATAACGCCGTCACCGTTTCCGTCCATTTGAATATTATCAGAAATTGTTATATTTTTCAAAATTTCTATTGCAATTTGTTCACAAGTTTGATAATTATTTTCACTGGAAGACAGCACATATGGAATAATAATATCATCTTGCATTTGTGGAAAACAGCTTGTTATTTGCATTTGTCCATAGGAAATTGCATTAATATAGCCAGACAGGGAATGAAATGTATCTGTTGCATTGCACATAGAAATAATATCTTCTGTACGTTCTTGCATGAAATTTGACTCTGAAAGCGAATCAAATTGTGCAAAGAGTACAATATTATAAAGCTGTTCTGTAGAATTTTCTGCTACAGCGGGCATGACAGGCATTGAAAATAATAATAATGCTTGTGCAATTGTACATGATGCTAATTTTTTGAATAATTCTATTTTTTTCATATTACCTGCTCCTCTCTTAAATCTTATCATTTCTTAATCCCGACAACTACCTGACGCTGTGTTCCATCATCAGTACAGGTTACAATGGTAATTCTATCATCACCGAAATCATTTAGTATCCATGTTTCATTAGGTTCAACTATAAAATTTTCTGTTACAATATAAGTATAACAATTTTTTTCTATATTGTAAAGATTGATTTCCATTCCGACCTCTACATTTTTCAAATTATTGAAATACTCCTTGTAAATGGTACTGCTATGTCCTGCAATGCAGTAATTTCCGAATCCCACCTCACCAGTTTCTATGAAATGTCCGGTAGCTTTTGACAGGGTTTCGTTGTCTGTTCCCTCAAGAACAGGGGCTTTAATTTTAAGGTCAGAAATTTCTACTACAACATTTTCTTTTAACAGCTTTTGTTTCTGAATCTCACGATGAATTTTCCTGATACCAAAAAAACTCAGAATACATATACCAATTATTATAGCAATGAGTCCTGTTATAAACAGAACCCATTGTTTTTTTGTTCGTTTGTTGGTGGTATCATTAATAGACGACTTACTGTTCATTTTTCTTACGGCGCGTTATGCCAGAAAATTTTACAGCACAGAAACCAAATGCAGTCATCATGAATGCACCAACAGCAACTAAAACATTTTTCAAAGAGTTGTTGCCTGTCTGAGGAAGGTTAACTTCATTGCCTGCTGAATCTGTACCGATACCGGTTTCAGGATTAATTACATAAACATCAAGAACATTATCAGAATCATCTGTCAAAGTAATCTGATACTTACCGTCTGCTTGTTCAGTAATTTCAGCGGAATCAGGCATAATACCGTTTTTGTCATTATAGTTATTTATTGACCAGTCGCAAAGTTCTTCATCTGAAGCGATATGTTTTGCTGTAGTAGTCATTGTTGTAGTTATAGGTTTGGCAGTAGTAGTGGTAGTTGTTGTGGTGGTAGTTATCGGTTTTGATGTTGTAGTTGAAGAAGTTGTAGTTGTGGTGGTCGTTGGTTCTGATGTTGTTGCAGAAGTTGTAGTTGTAGTAGTTGTTGGTTTTGACGTTGTTGCAGAAGTTGTCGATTTTGACGTTGTTGCAGTAGTTGTTGGTTTTGATGTTGTTGCAGTAGTTGTCGGTTTTGATGTAGTTGTAGTAGTTGTCGGTTTTGACGTTATTGTAGTAGTCGTTGGCTTTGATGTTGTAGTAGTTGTTGCCGGTTTTGTTGTTGTTGTAATCTTAATATCGAAATCTGCATCAACGCTTGTAACTGCATTATTATAAACGTATTTCAATGCATCTTCCACTTCATTTATTGTAACAGAAACATTATTTCCGGCAGTATCCTTTGCGGATACTGCCCCTATATTCAGCAAATCACTGTCATCAAAAAGCGGTTGTGAATCAGACATATAGATATACAGTTGATTTGATTTCGAATCATAACGGTATTCTGAAACTTTGATATTGTTTTCAGGGTCAAATTCAAAAGAAATATCAGAACCATCTTCAGTTTCAACTTTAAAGACCAATTGAAGAGTATTAATTCTGTCGTTTGCTGCATGGTCAGATGTCAATGTTATAAAGCCCGATTCATCAATATTAACTTTGTCATATGCTTCAGAAGCCATTGTATTTACAGGATAAACAGCACTGAATGCTAAAGCAGCAAATGTACCCATTAAAAATTTTTTTAACATGACTTACTCCTTTTCAGTTATTTTTCGTTACCACTCAATGTAATGGTCGGAAGTTTTTCCGGTACAGTTTCAAGCAGTGAATCGCTGACAAGACGCTGACCTTCATTTGTAAGAGCATTATTTACTCTGTACAGTTCAACACGTACCATTTCAGGCATTTTCATATTTTCCATCTGGTCGGGTTCAATCCAGTAAATCCATGTACCATTTGATACATTTGCAATGTTACTGTTGTCCGGAACATCTGCAAGAATAATCTGCTGTGATGCAAGATTATCTTCTGCATCAACACCACCTACGATTTTTCCGTCCACATCATAGAGGATAACCACGTTATAAGCGGGATTTCCTTTATATGAACCTGTAAATACAAGCGAGTCTTTAGGGATAACCTCGTCTGCATTTTCACCATATTTGTAATCTTCACTTAAAGTACCAATAACTGCTGCTGAATCTTCCTCTGTTCTGCGGAAATCAACATTATCGCCTGTTACGCCAAGTACATCAAGTTCCGCAATTGCAACGGTCTTTTTATCCTGATTGAGAAGTACAAGTTTTACTGCTGTTGCGGAATAAGTGCTGATATATTTATCATCACTATTTGCAAAGTAAACCGTCTTACTGCCCTTGAAAGTTCCGCTTGATACAGAAATCCATTCATTGTTTTCCATTACATAGACTTCATAATCACCAATAGATGCTCCGTCGCCGGCGGTGTATTTAAGTCCTGAAACTGTCAATGTCTGATTGAAATCAATAACTATTTCAGCATTATCGCCGTTTACTTGCGGTGCATAGATTGTATTTAAATCATTATCAAGAGCCTGCTCAGCCGGATTATCTTTTGTCTGCTCACATGGCATTTCGTCTGTAGCGTCATGAACAACGGAATCAGCTGTAAGTCCTGTAGTACTTATGTTCCAGTTGGTTTTATCCATACTGCCATCGTGTTCAATCTTGACCGTTTTTGTATTAAATACTGCTGAACGGTTAAGATAATTATCAATAAGTGTGACTTTATAGAATACAGTACGGTTATTAAGCGTTGTTACTGTATCTGTAAATTCAGAATCTGTTGTGAATCCGACGGGAACTTCTTCAACTTTTCCACCTGATATGGTACAACGAATTATTTCATAGCCCAGTATATCATCTTCAGGAATTTCAGTGGAAGTGAACTTGAGTTCAACCTTATTTGACGATTTGCCAATATTTACAGAAACGTCCTTTACTGCAGAAACTGAACTTTCAGTACCTAAAACGCTTCCTTTTCCGCCAAGTGCATAAACACGTGAATCATCATTTGCATAGAAGATAGCTCTTGTTTCTTTTTCAAACTGTTCAGCATATGCGATTGTTGTCGAATCGGGAGTTTTGCCCCAGCGTTCAAAGAATTCAAGAATATTCTTCTCTGCTGCCGCACAGGCAAGACGCATAAGTTTCTGGTCTGAATCACCGTCAAGAGTAAGTGCTATTTCCTTTGGAGCAGGTGCTACTTTCGGATTTCTTGAATAAGTATCAACTCTTGCATAGAACAGATTGCTAAGCTGTTCATCATAGTCAGAGTATGTTTTATAATTCAGTCCCTTGTCATATGCAAGATGTAACTGCCAGTACATACCAAGCTGTGTAGCAATATTAGAACAATTTCCTTTTGTGCCGGAAGTTACCTTGTCATAGATATTCTGATACTGGAAACGCATTCCTTCATTCTTATCCTGTGCTTGTGCAAGCTGTGAGAAATAGTTATTTGTGATTTCTGCTACAGCATAGTCGCCCTGATTGATACAATGTCCGATTTCGTGGGCAATACCCCAGCCGAAATAATTTCCGCTTACATATTTGCCGTTTTCGTCTGCAACCAAAGATTTACAGTTCATCATGCCCGGTGTTGAACCCCATTCAATTCCGATATGATTTCCGGAAGCATACATGAATGCACCGGAGAACATACGCTGATAACGTATATTAAGATGTCCTTTAGGAATCTGATTCAGTTCATCAGGGGCGGATTCGTTTAGACCCTTATGCTGATAGAACAGATACATCATATCTTCCGTTGCTTCCATTGACTTGAGAACAGTTTTAGCACGTTCTTCAGCAGTACCTTTTCCTGCACCAGCCAAAATCTGCTGAGCAGGAAGTGAATACATCATTGTATCAAGCATAATATCAGATGCTTCAAGAATACAGTTTGTCTTGTCATAGTCGTAATCTATATTCTTGTTTCCTGAACCTTTATGTACCTTATTATGAAGTTCTTCAATTTTCGGAACATATTCATCTAATTTATTTATATATTCAACTGTTCTTTCCAGACGTTTATCTTCGTCAGTTACTTTGTACAGGTCAAGGAAAGGAACTTCTGAACCACCGGTTACACGTACTGAATATCTTTCACTTGAAGTATCTGCTCCCTGATACTGAATGTACAAAGCACCACCAGTTTCAACACCAGCACTTGAACCTTTAGACAATTTAAATGTATTTGCTCCGACTTTAAGATTAGCTCCGTCTAAAACAACATTGCCGGATTCAGAATGATACTGTGTAACAACAAGACGTAAATCTGTGCCATCACCGGTTTTCTTTTGATTGCTTCCGACATAAATCGTTACTTCTTCACCTGTACCGATAGAAACACCAAGGGGTTGCCATGCGTTCAGACCGGTAAATCCACGTCCGGTATCTTTTGTAGTGATACCATTATGTATTTCTACTGCACTGCTGATTGATTCAGCATTCAGAATTTTTTCTGCTGTTTCAAGTTCACGGAGTAAAGCTTCTGTATTAGGATTGATTTCACCGCATTCATCAGGAGTGTTTACTTTTTCACGCAAAGTGTCAATAGTTTTCTGAGTAACTTTAGCTTTCAGAACCGTATGCAAATCATCTACATATAAGTCCATGATTTCGTCCATAAGGTAGTCATAATTATAGAAGTAGGTTTCTGAAATAGTAACCGGAGATGCAAGATAACGTGCAAGAGAAATCTGGACTTTACTTGCTGTTACTGCTTGCGGGAACTTGAGAATATAATAAGGTCTTCCATCTGAATCGGTTTGTTTTTTAGAGATATTACCATAGGGGCTATTAAGTTCATATACTAAATTACCGTCTGCGTCCCAACATCTTATGTTTGTATAGTCAATACTTTGTGTTGTAAGTATACCAATGGTATCCATTGTATATTCCTTGTCAAAAGTATATGTCAGACCATTGTTGCCTATACCGTTGAATCCGCCGTCGTCCCATGTATTCTTTGAGTAATAGGAGTCCTTAATGCCATCTATAGCACCCCATGCAGTATCGTCTTCTGTATCAAGCGGGCTGTCTATCATTTCACCGCCATATCTTTTAACAGAAACAATGTGTGTATTTCCGGGATTTCCGTCTTCATCACGGTTAATAAGATTGTATTTCGGCATATCGGAAAGATTTAAATCAGTAGTTTTTGCTGAGCAGTGAATTGATTCAGGACTTTCGCCGAGTTCATTAACGCCTATAACGTAAATTTCGTATTCTGTAATATCTTCTAATCCCTCAATAGTATAGCTGTTTGATGTGATACCGGAAATTTCAGTAAATTTCTCATCGCTGTCTACTTTTTTATAGAAAACATTATATGATTGTGTATCGTCCATATTTGCCCAGCTTACCTTAACTCCTCTATAAAGTCCTGAAGCTTTAACATTATCGGGCTTGTCGGGACGCTTTGTTGCTACCGGAGTAACGTCTACAGAATCACAGTAACCACTTTTCCATGTACCGTTGACAGATTGTACACTTACCGTATAAGTTACATAATTCTTGATGTCGTCTCCGCTTATTGTAGCTGAATTTAATGTTGTCTCCAAAGTCTGAATAATCTTGTTACCATTTTTAATCTGTACTTCATAGCCGGTAACATTCATACATGGATTCCATGTCAAACTGAATTTTTCACTACCAGCCTTTGCGGTCAGAGCCTCCGGCTTATCCATTTCAGGTTCTGGAATACGATTTTCCATTCCGTTGAGAAATTCAACTTTGCTGATTTCAACAAGATTATTGCTTCCTTCCATCATTTTTGTGATAGTCAGTTTAACTTTCTTGACAGCCACCTGATTTCCCAGACTGATATGAATATTTCCGTTTTCATCAAGTTCAGCAATTACATCGCTTTCACTAAGACCAGCAGTTCCATTCTTGAAATATACCGGCAATTCTTTTTCTTCGCCGTTTTCATCGATATATTCGATAACAACATTTCCTTCGTCAATCTCACTTTCACTATTGCCTGTTGCAAAATTGATTTCCTCAATGGCGATTGCACTGCCACCATTTGTCATGTCAATGTCTAAAGATACAGGATTATCTTCAGAAATCTCACCTTCATCTGAAGGAGTCAATTTTACTGGTTCTGCTGTTTCATCATGATTCAGCAGTTCTAAAATGTCACCTTCCACGCTTGTCCCTTCGGCAATATGTATGCTCATAGCTAATGGTGAGACACTGCGTTCAATTGATGCCTTTATATTTTTGCCATGCTCTTCTTTATAGCCCTTTGAAAAAAACATCAGGTCTACTAAATCTGTAGTACCATCATTATTCAAATCAGTTACATAATCTTCTGATACGGTTTCTCCGTAAATAGCATTGATAAGGATTTCTTTATCAGTATCATCAACTTCATCTGTAATGCCGTCGTTTACGATACCATCGTTGTTGACATCTCCGATTAAAAGAACACCAGGTTGCTTGCTATCGCTTTCGTAATCATAACCATTGCAGAAACCGGTAGTCAGTTTTATAGTATGCATCATCTGGTTTTGTACATCTATTGCCTGTTCATAGGTAGCGAAGCCCCTTGCCTTAACCCTGAGAACATATATACCATCTGCAAGATTATCAAAGCTGATTTTGCTTTCCTCTAATTCTTTACTGATAAGAAAATCTTTTGTATCGCTGGTAGAGCCATCAGGATAGATTAATGTTGCTGTACATTCAACATCATCAGCAAAATCAAACAAATTCTGAATAGCCAGTTCAATCTTACCTATATCATTAAATTGTACATTTTCATTATCATCGTTCAATGTTGAAGGCTTATTTTCTACAACATCGTTATTGTTTATGGATAAAACGTCTTCATTGTTATCTTGAGTTTCATCGGTATTAGAAAGTGCAGCTTCAGCACTGATTGAGTACGGAAAACTGCATACCATAGATAATGATAACAAGAAAGCTATTTTTCTTTTCAAATTGCGTTTTCTTATTTTATCGTTCATAATCATTAATCCTTTCTGATTCTGACAATTTTTGAGCGTAAATATTTTAAATAAAATTGCCAAATATCATTTTAATTTATGACATATCTAAGCTGTATCAATATTATTTCTGTATGCC
>CAMWQI010000048.1 GCA_947176345.1 uncultured Ruminococcus sp. | reverse complement strand
GTATCTATATAGGGTTCAGCCCCCATAGCCGAAAGAGCCTTGTATACGCCTATTTCGTAAGCACCTTTAGCACCACCGCCACTTAATACAAGCCCGATTTTTCCCGACATAATTTTATCTCCCGTTATTTATTTAATTCATTTACAAGCTTTTCAAAACGTTCCATAGCCTCAATGGTTCTCTGTCTGTCGCCGAAAGCTGTAAGCCTGAACCAGCCCTCGCCGTTCTTGCCGAAACCAGCCCCCGGAGTGCCGACTACTGCAATTTTTTCAAGCATGGTATCGAAAAATTCCCAGCTACCCATACCGCATGGACACTTAAACCATATGTATGGTGAATTTACACCACCTGTAAATTTAACATTTAATTTTTTCATAGTATCAGAAATAATACGGGCATTTTCCTGATAATAGGCTATATTTTCGTGAATTTGTTTGAGTCCCTCTTCCGTGAAGACAGCTTCTGCACCGCGTTGTACCGGATATGAAACACCATTGAATTTGCTTCCCTGTCGTCTGCCCCATATCTGTGAAAGAGATACTTCTGTACCGTCTGTAGCGGTTACTTTGAGTGCGTCCGGAATAACAGTATATCCGCATCTCATGCCGGTAAATCCTGCTGTCTTTGAGAGTGAACACATTTCAATAGCTACTTCCTTTGCACCCTCTACACAGAAAATACTTCTTGGAATATTGGTGTCTGTAATAAAAGCTTCATATGCGGAGTCATAGATGATTACAGCGTTATTTTTCTTTGCATAGTCTATCCATATCGCAAGCTGTTCACGGGTATATACCGAACCTGTAGGGTTATTCGGAGAGCAGAGATATATAATATCTGCATGAACGTTATAATCCGGCATAGCTGAAAAACCGTTTTCCTCATTGGAATCGGCATAAATAACCTTTCTGCCACTCATTAAATTTGAATCGACGTATACCGGATATGCAGGGTCAGTAACAAGAATAATATTATCGTCGCCAAAAATATCCACGATATTACCACAATCACTTTTTGCACCGTCGTTTATGCGGATTTCGTCAGGAGAAATGTCTGCACCAAAAGACTTATAATAGCCTGATACGGCATTTTTCAGGAAATCATAACCAGCACCGCTGTCTTCATAACCCTTGAAAGTTTCTTTTACTCCCATTTCGTCGCAAGCCTTTTTCATGGCATCAACTACTACCGGTGCGATAGGCAGTGTAACATCACCTATGCCCATACGAATAATATCGGCATCGGGATTTGCCTGTTTAAAAGCGTTTATTTTTTTAGCTATATTTATAAATAAATAATTTTTTTCGAGTTTAAGAAAATTCTCATTCAGTTTCGGCATATTACGTTCTCCTTTTTTGAGTTGATAAATTCATCAGAAATAATTCCGTCGCAGATATATTCAGCCTCTCCGGTCATCATAACAGTTCCGTCTGAACGGTAAGTTATGCGTAAATCACCACCACGGAGATGTACAAGTATTTCCTCATCATACGGGCATATTCCGTTAAGGACAGCAGATACTACAGTAGCACACGTACCAGTACCGCACGCGAAAGTCTCACCACTACCGCGTTCCCATACTCTCATTTTCAGGGTGTGACTGTCTATTACTTCCACAAATTCAGTATTTACGCGGTTCGGGAATATTTCATGGTTTTCAAAATCAGCACCGATTTTTTCAAGGTCAAGGCTGTCTACACCGTCCATGAAAATAACGGCATGAGGGTTGCCCATGGAAACGCAAGTCATATTGTAGATTTTTCCCGCAACCGAAACAGGCTGGTCAATAAATCTTTCAAGGTCTGATTTTACCGGAATTTCTGCCGGATTGAGAATAGCTTTTCCCATATCGACCTGTATCATATTTACTTTATTTTTTTCAGTAAAAAGTTTTAAGTATTTTATACCGGAATTAGTTTCAAGCGTAATATCTGTCTTGTCTGTCATGCCCATATCATAGACATATTTTCCGATACAGCGTGTAGCATTACCGCACATCATTGCTTCTGAACCGTCGGCATTAAAAATCCTCATACGGAAATCAGCCTTATCGGATGGCATAATAAGCACAAGCCCGTCTGAACCTATGCCTTTGTGTCGGTCACTTACGATAACGGAAACTTTTTCCGGTTCATTGACTGTTTCGCTGAAACAGTTCACATAGATATAGTCATTGCCTATACCATGCATTTTAGAAAATTTCATAAATAATACCTCCTGTTTGTGACTCATCAGGAGCGGACGGGAAAACTTTGCTAACTTTTTCCCATACTCATATTATATAACAGTCTGCGGAAAAAATCAAGAGTTTTTTTATTTGATTTTAATATGATAGATTCATATTTTATATATAAGCCTGTTTTTTCAGGATAGCCGATACTGTTCGTCCCACTATAGTCATATAATTTATATCTGAAACAGACCATTTTTTAAATCGTCCTATATAACAAAATGAAATCATTCCTTTTATAATATTATTTTCAGTCATAAGATACTGTACCGCACCACCTATATTCTGTTCAGTGAGACAATTAAAAGCATTATCGTCGCGTCCCTCAAGTTCGTTTACATTGTCTATGGCAAGTATTCCGTCACCGGAAAATCTTTCAGTGTAGCGGTTTCTGAAAATATATTCAGCATTTTTGGCGGTTGAGTTTCCGCAACTCAAAATTAAATTCATATCGTCACCGGAAAATACACATATATCGTCAATATGAAACTGTATTCTGATTTGTTCAAGGAGTACGGATATATCGGGAATACGTCCGAAAACAAGATTTTCAGTAAGCTGTCCGATAAAAGCAAGTTTATGAGAACTTTCTTTCTTGTCGCTGAGGAACGCTATTTTATTTTTAATATCCTTTTCGACAGCACCATGTTTTTCTATGTCATAAATAACGTATCTGTTCTGACCTTTCTGCTGTGCAATATATAGGGCTTTGTCCGCCTGCATGAAAAGTTCGTCATAGTCGGAGCTGTCTGCCGGATAAGTAGATATGCCCATAGAACAGGTTATTGTGAGATTTTCGGAACGTCCGGAAAATGCCCATTCGGTCTTTGTACGGATAGCACGGAGAATGCCACGCAAATCAGTTTCATCACGGGTATCCTCCAGCACAATAAGAAATCCTGCACCTGTTATACGTCCGACAATGCCCCTTGCACCTATTTCAGTCTTGATAATTCCGGCAACCGTAAAAATAACTTCATCGCCGAAAAGATGCCCATAATTATTGACCGTTTCATTGAAATTATCAATATCTAAAAGCACAAGATTTACACGTCCCGAAGGCTTTTCCGCAAGAAGTTCCATAGCATAGGAAGTAACAGCCTGTTTGTTAAGTACGCCTGAAAGAGAGTCTCTGTTCGCCTCAAGGGCAAGGTTAATATCCTTTGATTTTTGTCGTGAGCTTACTATAGATATAATACCACTTACTTTTCGGGTTTCGGGGTCATAATATCGTGTTATTCCTCTGAAAAGACACATTTCACGGGTTTTTCCGTTGGTCAGTATTGATGACTCAAATTCATGGTCAAAGCGATACACACCATTTTTTATATCATTACATAAGTTATTAAAAGTATCAGTATATCTTGAAAGAATATATCCTGACTCAATGGCGTTTTTTTGCCAGTCGTCTATATTTTCATCTGTAAGGATAATTTCCCTGTAGCAGTCAAACATATATATCTTTATTTTTCCTGTCTGAAAATTATACTCAAAAGCAAGGTCACTGGTAAGGCTGAGAATATGCCTGTATTCCGAAACAATTCTTTCACGGGAATATGCAAGCATTTCAAGTGAAAATATATCGCTGAAAGATATACTGAAAAGTTTTTCAGGGGAATTGTTAGTCATTCTCACAGATGCAAGTATCCAGCGGAGAGAATTATTCACGCCTTTCATGCGTATAACGGTTTTTGCCGGAATGCCGTTTCCGGCAGTTTTAAGGCATTCTTCAATGCGTGGGAAGTCGTTTTCGTCTATAGTACGCTTTATCGAATAGACAACATCATTTCCGAAATAACGGAAAAAAGTTTCGTCGGCTCTTTGAGTATGAAAACTCCCATCTATAATCACGTTTCCAAGAGTATACATTTCTTTTGTTATAAAGTCCATATATCAGCCCTCCATTCTGCTTGATTGCTCACGTCGTTCAAGGACTTCAAATATCAGCTTATATGCGACGGCGAAAAGCGGTACACCCATAAGCATACCAAGTACTCCGAAAAGCCCTCCGCCTATTGTTATAGACGCAAGCACCCATATAGCCGGAAGTCCCACCGATGTTCCCACTACTTTGGGATAAATAAGGTTGTCTTCCAGTTGCTGAAGTATTAGCAGAAATATTATGAATATAAGGGCTTTCATGGGACTTACGGTGAATATTATAAACGCACTGATAAGCATTCCTATAACAGCACCAACTATGGGGACAAGTGCTGTAACGCCTACTATAGTGCCAGCCATAGCAGAATATGGCAGACGCAGAATAGTCATTCCTATAAAGCACAGTACACCTATAATAATACCTTCCGTGAACTGTCCCACAAAGAAATTACGGAAAGTATCATCTGCAATGCTGAAAATATGATTTATGTATCTGTTTGTCCTGTCACTGATATAGGCATTTTGAAAACGTTTTAAATCGTTTTTTAACTTATCTTTGCGTATAAGTATATATAATGCAAATATAACAGCTATTATTATATTTGTCATAAAAGATACTGTAGAACCTATAAACGATACAACCGAACCGAAAATATTATAAGCACCGTTTCCCACATTATTGGTAAGCCCCATAACGTCTGGTTCTATATTGTTAATAAGTTCCTGAATTTCCGGATATTCTTTGAGTGCAGTCCTTGCAAATGCCTGAATTTCCCTGAAAACCGACGGAATTTCAGCATATATAAGTTTGAATGCCCTGACCAGTTCCGGATAGACTATGCTTGCAACAAGGACTATTATAAGTCCGGCACTCGCAAAAGCAAGCCCCACACAAACCGGTCTTCTTGTTTTGGTTATGAATGCAGTATTTTTTTTCGGAAAATAATGTTTTTCATAAAAAGTCATTATTATATTGAATATATAGGATATTACACAACCCATAAGAAGTGGCATTATTGCAGTAAAAGCCGTTGAAAGCATTTTTGATATTACTGAAAAATTCCTTACGGCAAGGCATACCGCAAGTACAAGAAATGCAATGAAAACATATTTTTTTATTTGTTTTTTTTCCATTCCGGAAAACCTCCTGTATGATAATATTTAAATTATACCATATAAATGTGCTTATGTCACGTACAGAATGAAAAATTTATAATTATTAAAACTTTTTGCGTTTTGCGTGTGATTTTTGTGTTTCGCGTGTTACATTACACTTAATTCATAATTATTAATTCTTAATTGTTGACTATTCAGGCACAATACGTTATAATTTTAGTATAATATTACATAAGGAGTGCTTTTTATGATAATGACTGTTACTCTTAATCCGGCTATTGACTGCTCAATGGGTGTGGCTGATTACAGGGAAAACGCCGTGAACCGTGCGGATTTCCAGCACCTCACAGCCGGTGGAAAGGGAATAAATATATCCATAATTCTTAACAGGCTTGGCATTGAGACTTTAGCTGTTGGCTTTTGCGGAGGTGAGACCGGAAAAATGTTTTGTAGTCTTCTTGATGGCATGGACTGTCCCCACAGAATGACTTTTCTTGAAAATCAGCTTACCCGCATAAATGTCAAACTGAAATATGGTGACAATGAAACTGAAATAAATGGTAAGGGCGCGGAAATAGCCCCTGAAATCCTTGATAATTTTATTGATAATCTTGAAAATTCCCTGAAATCCAGTGATATTCTTGTGCTTGCCGGTAGTATTCCCGTGTCCGTTCCGGCTGATACATATGCCCGTATAATGAAACGCCTTTCCGGTCATGGCGTGAGAATTGCCGTTGATACATCCGGAAAACCCCTCCTTGAAATTCTTCCGTACAAACCGTTTCTTGTAAAGCCGAATAACTTTGAACTGGGCGAAATTCTGGGCAGAACAATAAACACATCCGATGAGGCACTTGCCGGAGCATATGACTTACAGAAACTCGGAGCAGGTATGGTGCTTGTCTCACTTGCTGAAAAAGGTTCAGTACTCCTCGCCGAAAATGGCAGTGAATACAGAATTTCCGCACCGTCCGGAACTGTGAAAAATTCTGTAGGTGCTGGCGATTCCATGCTTGCCGGATTTCTTGCCGGTCTTGAAAAAACGGGGGATTATCATTATGCCTTGAAGCTCGGTACAGCCTCCGGAAGTGCAACGGCTTTTTCGGGCGGTCTTGCTGAAAAAGCTGAAATTCTCGGACTTTTTGATAAAATATAGCCTTGTGCAAATTCTCTTTTATAAACAAATATTACATATATTTTTTGTGAATAGTGCATAATAGTTTTTGGAAAACTACATATCGTGAAAATTTTAAAAGGCAGTTTGTGGCTGTTTTGCGACGTTTTATAAAAACGATTTGATTATAAATTTTATTCATTATTTTTCCAATTCTGTTAACCTTGGTTAACAAAATCATTGACATTTAGAACGTGGTGTGTTAATATAAGTTTGGACAAATTTTTCTTAAAAAGGAGTTATATAAATGACTATGGAATTTGCTAAAGAATGGGAAGGCTTTAAAGCCGACAAGTGGAATCGTGACATAAATGTCAGCAACTTCATAAAGAAGAACTATACCCCTTATGACGGCGATGAGAGTTTCCTTGCTGGTCCTACAGAAGCTACAACAAAGCTTTGGGAAAAGGTTATGGAACTCACAAAGCAGGAGCGTGAGGCAGGCGGTGTGCTTGACATGGATACAAAGATTGTTTCCACTATCACTTCACATGATGCCGGCTATCTTGATAAAGACCTCGAAAAAATCGTGGGTGTTCAGACAGATAAGCCTTTCAAGCGTTCACTCCAGCCTTTCGGTGGTATCAGAATGGCTATGAATGCTTGCGAACAGAACGGCTATAAGGTTGACGATGAAGTTGTAAAAATTTTCACAGAATACCGCAAGACACACAATCAGGGCGTTTTTGACGCTTATACTCCTGAAATGCGTATGGCTCGTAAGTCTGCTATTATCACCGGTCTTCCGGACGCTTACGGCAGAGGTCGTATTATCGGCGACTACAGAAGAGTTGCTCTTTATGGTATAGATAACCTCATTGCAGACAAGAAGCATCAGATTGAAACTTCACTCGTAAGAATGACATCTAAGAATATCCGTCTCCGCGAAGAACTCGCTGAACAGGTACGTGCTTTAGGTGAACTCAAAAAACTCGGTGAAATTTACGGCTTTGATATTTCAAGACCTGCTAAGAATGCAAAAGAAGCTGTTCAGTGGCTCTATTTCGGCTACCTCGCAGCAGTTAAGGAACAGAATGGTGCAGCTATGTCACTCGGACGTACTTCAACATTCCTTGATATTTACATTCAGCGTGACCTCGATAACGGCGTTATCACTGAAGAAGAGGCACAGGAAATTATTGACCACTTCATTATGAAACTCCGTATTGTTAAGTTCGCAAGAACTCCTGAATACAATTCACTCTTCTCAGGCGACCCGACATGGGTTACTGAATCTATCGGCGGTGTGGATATTGACGGTCACCACCTTGTAACAAAGAACAGCTTCCGTTATCTCCATACTCTCGAAAATCTCGGCACAGCTCCAGAGCCGAACATGACTGTTCTTTGGTCACAGAAACTTCCAAGAAAATTCAAGGAATACTGTGCTAAGATTTCTATCATGACATCTTCTATTCAGTATGAAAACGACGATATGATGAGGGTTATCCACGGTGACGACTATGCTATTGCTTGTTGCGTATCTTCAATGGTTGTCGGCAAGGAAATGCAGTTCTTCGGTGCACGTGCTAACCTCGCTAAGTGCCTCCTTTACGCTATAAACGGCGGTGTTGACGAAAGAATGAAGGTTCAGGTTGGTCCTAAGTACAGACCAGTTGAGGGCGATTATCTCGACTTTGACGACGTATGGGCTAAGTATCTCGATATGATGGAATGGCTTGCTGGACTTTATGTTAATACTCTTAACATTATTCACTATATGCACGACAAGTACAGCTATGAAAGAGTTCAGATGGCTCTTCACGATAGAGACGTAAAGCGTTATTTCGCTACTGGTATTGCCGGACTTTCTGTTGTTGCTGACTCACTCTCCGCTATTAAGTATGCTAAGGTTAAGTGCATTCGTGACGAAGACGGCGTTGTTACTGACTATGAAGTTGAGGGTGATTTCCCGAAATACGGCAACAACGATGACAGAGTTGACGAACTCGCTGTTAAGGTTGTTCGTACATTTATGGATATGATTAGAAAGCATCATACATATCGTGACGGCGTGCCGACAATGTCTATTCTTACTATTACATCTAACGTTGTTTATGGTAAGAAGACAGGTAACACACCTGACGGTCGTAAGGCTGGTATTCCGCTTGCTCCTGGTGCAAACCCGATGCACGGCAGAGATACTCACGGTGCAGCAGCATCACTCTCATCTGTTGCTAAACTTCCGTTCAAGCACGCACAGGACGGTATTTCTAATACATTCTCCATTATTCCTAATGCTCTCGGCAAGGATATGGAAGTTTTCGTCGGCGACATTGACATTGACAAACTCAACAAGGGTGAATAATCAATGATTACTCCGAATATGCTTGGCAAAAATGGTACGCCCGAAGAACTGGCTGATTTTATTGATAAGCTTATGGCAGAGGGCAGTGGTCATGTTAATATTGCCTCCAGTGAGGACGGAGAGGGTCTGAAAGTTGATACTGTAAACAGTACGGACTGTGGCACTAACAAAGGTGCTTGTATGCAGCCTACTGAACTTGATATTGACCCCGACGAAGATTAATTATGCTATTGACGTGAAACGGTTTCCGACTGTTTCACGTCTATATAAAATTTTTTAAGGAGGATTTTTAAAATGGAAAATGCTACACAGGTTAATAACCTTATTGAACTCCTCGACGGTTATGTTGAAAAAGGCGGTCATCACCTCAATGTAAACGTATTCACAAGAGAGACACTTCTTGATGCACAGGCACACCCTGAAAAGTACCCACAGCTTACAGTAAGAGTTTCCGGCTATGCCGTAAATTTTGTAAAGCTCACAAAGGAACAGCAGGACGATGTTATTTCAAGAACATTCCATGCTTCTCTTTAATTTCAATTAATAGAAAAGTCCGGAGAAATCCGGACTTTTTTATTATAGCATTTTTGCCCTTAATTCTTCGGGACTTAATTTTGAGAGATATGCCGGTGCAATATCAAAGGCGGTCTTACAGCCGGTTGCCCCCTCTTTTCTTAGGCGGTACAAAGCTCTTGCATAGCAGATTAAAACACTTGCAGTAAATTCCGGATTTGAGTCCAGTTTAAGCGAATATTCAATCATTTGATGTGTATTTTCACCAGTTATTCCGCTCCTCATGACAAATCCACCATGTGGCATTTTATTATGAACAGCGTCAAATTCCTCTTCGGAAATAAAATTAACAGTTGTGTCATATTCGTCAAAATAATTTTTCATTCCATTTATGTTTGCCTCAATTTTTGCGAGGTCTGCATTTTCTTCCGGAACAATCCAGCATTCACGGGTATGTTTCTGACGTGTAGAGAGTTCTGGCATACTTCCGGAGCGAACAGCCTCCATAGCCTCATCTACAGGCACGGTGTACTGAATGCCTTTTTTTACGCCCTCAACACGACGGATAGCATCAGAATGTCCCTGACTTACGCCTTTTCCCCAGAAAGTATAAGTTTTTCCGTCCGGCAGAATTGATTCAGCATAAAGCCTGTTAAGTGAAAAGAGTCCCGGGTCCCAGCCAAGCGAGATGAGTGCAAGATGACCGCTTTCTTTTGCTGATTTATCGACATTTGCAAAGTGTTCTGGTATTCTTGCATGGGTATCAAAACTATCAATGACATTGAAAAGTTTAGCGAGTGCCGGAGTCTGTTCCGGTAAATCGGTAGCACTTCCGCCACAGATAATCATGACATCAATTTCATTCTGATATTTTTCAATATCGTTCATGCTGTAAACCGCACAGCCTGAAAGTGTCTTTACCGTTTCGGGATTACGGCGTGTGAAAACTCCAATGAGTTCCATATCATCGTTTTGTTTTATGGCGAGTTCAACGCCTTTTCCGAGATTGCCATAACCGGCAATTCCTATTCTTATTTTGTCCATAGGTTTAACCTCCTGTAAAATTTTCAATTATATTGTACCATATATTTTTCAGTTTGTAAAGAAAAATATTATAATAAATAAATATTTAGTTAAAACAAAAAGATTGTGTCGGATAGTTCGGCACAATCTTTTAAAAACTTTATTTTCTTTCGGTCTTATGGAGCGTGATATTTATTTCGTCGATAAGTTTAGTTATTTCGGCAATAGAATTATTAATTATCGCTGTACTTTGGTTAGTTGTGTTAACATTATCATCAAGAACGCTGAAAGCCTTAATAGTAGTCTGTAGAATGACTGCCATCTGCTGGACGCCTTCAGCGTCCATACTTTCGTTAGCGTTGCAGAACATTACAATATTATTAAGTAAATTATTTACCTGTCCGGCTTTCTGACTTGTTTTAGAGGTAGATGCACCAATAGTATTAACATTTTCGGTAATTTGATTTATATCATTTTTCAGTCTTTCGGAGAGTTCGAGACATTCATTTGTGATTTCAGCAAGTTTTTCATGCTGTGCAGCGAGTTCGCTATGACGTGCAATAAGAACCGATTTTGCGTGTACTATGCAGTTTTCGGGAGTATTCAGCCCACGACATATAGCAATAGCCATTTCACGACATGAACGATAGCCACAGGCATGACAGTTATAATTTCTGTCCGCTTCAGTATGCTTGCCCATCATTTCATATACAGCGTCAAGCTGTTTTCCGGTCGGGATAGGAGATGGATTCATAGGTGTGTAATTTCTCATAAAATCGGCAATATCAAGCATTTCATCGAAACGCTTGAAAAGTTTATCCTCACCAAAACGGAACGGACCAGTAGTTTTACGTCTTTTTTTAGCTTCCTTTTCGACTTCACGCATGGTAGCCATAACATCAAAGACTGTCTGTGCAGTTCCGGACGCCGGACCAACATTACAACCAAATTCGCACGAAAGAACATCAAATACTTCAGGGTGCTTGTATTCGGGCATATTGGCATACATATCAAGTTCAGGATAGACTTTATGCACGCCTTCGGAAGTAGTTATATTTATATCGGGATTATGTAGCCATAAATTGTCACGGAGTCCGCCCGGACGCGGATAAATTCCGCCCACCTGACCCTGCTGGTCATCGAACGGATATTCAAAATCATGGACTGAACCTGATGCAATTGTTATATTATTTCTTTCAAAGTATTCCATAAGTTTCTTGAAAGTGATATTATAATTTACAAGTCCTGTTTCCATAAATTCGGTTTTTTTGGCTATACACGGGGAAAGAACAGCTATAGGCTGAGTCTTTCTCATGTATTTTTTGATATAATTTGCAGCACAGGCAATGGGACTGTGGATAGGTGAAAGATTGCGGAGAAGTCGGGGCTGATAAATTTCAATATATTTAACAATAGCGGCACAGGGTTGAGTGATTACGTTTCCCACTTTTCCGTGTTCGATAGCACGGAGGTGTGCCCATGTGCATATATCCGCACCTAATGAAACGTCATAGATAATACAGCCTTTATTTCTGAACCAGTCAAGAATGCCTTTCCACTGTGCCGGCAGTACTGATTTTATAGCCGGAGCAACAAGAATAATCATGTTTTCCTTGTTCAGCCTTGAAATACAGGCTTCCGTATCGTCGATATAGTCGCGCGCACCGTGATTGCAGGTTCTTACGCATTCACCGCACGTGATGCATCTGTCGGGGTTAACAGTAGTAACAAACCGTCCGTCATCGAGCATTTTTGTTATATTTGCCTCCGGGGCGGGACAGTTTCTTACGCAGGCGTTACAGCCGACGCATTTTTCCGGTTTTACAATAATTATTTCTTTCATTTATTAAACTCCTTTTTAATCAGTCGTCAAGTGCAGCCGCCTGTGCCGCAAGTGTCGCAAGGTCAATGCCACCTGATTTAGCTTTTTTCGGCGGAGATGGTGTATCGTCGCTGAGTGCGTCTGCCTGTGTGGCGAGTTCCGCAAGATTTATACTACCCGACTTTTCTTTTTTACTAGGAGCGTCATTCGATTCAGGCTTTTTCTTGCCCATAAATTCTTCTGCCTGACGGTCAAGAGCCTTAAAATTCACTCCGCCACCGCCGATATTGGCATTTCGGACAAGACCCGACAAATCAAAATCATCTTCATCATCTAAAATATCTACTGCATCGAGTTCCTCAAAATTTGGTGCGTCTTCATCATAATCATAGTCATAG
Source organism: uncultured Ruminococcus sp. (assembly GCA_947176345.1). Taxonomy (GTDB): domain Bacteria; phylum Bacillota; class Clostridia; order Oscillospirales; family Ruminococcaceae; genus Ruminococcus. The sequence continues at coordinate 1,287 of CAMWQI010000048.1, read as the reverse complement.
CTGTCAAATTTATTATTATCTGAATAATTATCCTGATAATCGTCTTCGTCATAATCATCATAATTATCATTGATTTCCTGCTTGTTTTCGGCGGAAACACTGATATATGAGTAATCAGTTTTTTCATAGACAGGTTTTTCCGGCAAATCCGCTTCAATTTCGATATTCTGGAAAACCGGCATACCGCCCTGAATGAGCGTGTTGCGTGTTTCGGAGAGCATATTTCCGGATTTTTCAAGAATATTGTTTCCGGTGGAGAGTAGTTCAGCGAAAGACTGCCGGAATTTTTCCATACAACTGGAAAGTGAATTTACGTCTTCCAGTAAAAGAGCCTTGATATTTCCGGAGATAGCCTCCATTTTTTCGTCGGAGACTTCCGCGGTCATTTCAGCGGCGTATACTTCCGCCTCATAGACAATATCGGCGGCTTTGTTGTTGGCTTCAGCGACGATATTTTCAGCAAGTTTTTTAGAGTCCTCCTCAATATCGCTGGCTTTTTTCTGTGCATTTTCGATAATTTCAGATGCGGATTTTTTGGCAGAGGCAAAAACCGCACCGAAAACAGCCGTATCGTCTTTTTGCGACATGGAAAGAAGTTTCATATCAGCATCGGAGAGGTTATGTTCAAGTTCAGCGACGGAATATTTCAGAGTATTTATTTCATTTTCCTGTTTCTTATTTTCAGCCATAGCGGATTTAAGCTGTCCGGTCAATGATTTGTTTTCCGCCTGACATTCAGCAAGTTCAGCACGTATTTCAGAAATTAAAGCATCATTTATCAGTTTAGGGTCTGTGCCTGTTCTGTATTTTGCAAGGGAAGTTTGAGCTATTTTTAGTTCGCTTTCAAGAGTAGCTATTCTGGAATAAAGGGCTTTTATATGTTCGTCGGTGTCGGCTTTGTCGTATCCTCCGAAAGTTACAGTTTTTATAAATTTAGTTTCGTTCATTGTGGAAATCCTCCTGTGTTCATTTCACGGACGGAAAAAATTTCAATCCACGATATATGTTAAATATATTGTACACTATTTTTTGAATTTTGTCAATAGTTATTTTAAATAAGCCATTTTTTAGGGACAAATGCACAAGAATTTTGTTTTATATTCTTATAATATCATAAAAATCAAAATTATATGGTGTAATATATTCTCCATATGCAATGTAATCAAATTCTTTTGAGTCAAAAGATATTTCGCCTGTTATAAGTTTTCTATCGTCAATAATTGGTATATAATCATTATAAAAATATTGCTTTAAAATATTTTCGTCACATGAATAACTTATATTATC
>CAMWQI010000047.1 GCA_947176345.1 uncultured Ruminococcus sp. | reverse complement strand
TTTTAATGATACGGCGACCACCGAGATCTACACTCTTAAGATCGTCGGCTTCGTCAGATGTGTATAAGAGACAGGGTATTTCACGACTGATATTTTCTGCTGGAGCAGCACCTACTACCGCACCGATTTCCATTCTCTTTGCGACATATCCAGGGTGATATACTTCCGCAACGTGTCCGGTGGCAAGTCCTATCTGGTTGCCGTATGAGCTATAGCCGTTAGCAGCACCGACGGTTATTTTACGCTGTGGAAGTTTTCCGGCTATAGTGTCTTCAACGGGTACAAGCGGATTTGCCGCACCTGTCACACGCATAGCCTGATATACATATGAACGTCCTGAAAGCGGGTCACGGATAGCACCACCAAGACAAGTTGCCGCACCACCAAACGGCTCTATTTCTGTAGGGTGATTGTGAGTTTCGTTCTTAAACATGAGTATCCAGTCTTCCGACTGTCCGTCAACATCAACCTTAATTTTTACGGAACAAGCATTTATTTCCTCACTCTCATCTAAGTCATCAAGAAGTCCGTCGGCTTTAAGTTTTCTTGCACCGATTGTTGCCAAATCCATAAGAGTAATAGGTTTTCCGGAGCGTCCTAATTCTTTGCGGACATCAAGATATTCCATATATGTATCTCTTATATAGGGCGTTTCTATTGCTACGTCCTTGATATTGGTAAGGAACGTTGTATGACGGCAGTGGTCGGACCAGTATGTATCAATCATTTTTATTTCAGTGATTGTGGGGTCACGATGTTCTTCATTGCGGAAATACTCTTGACAGAATTTAATATCTTCGTAATCCATAGCAAGACCATAATTCTTAATAAAATCATGCAGTCCGTCGGAGTCAAGATTTATAAAGCCTGTAAGTGTCTTGACAGTTTCAGGGATTTCATAGTTAGTATCGAGAGTTTCAGGCTTTTCAAGGGAAGCCTCACGGCTTTCAACGGGGTTTATGATATAGGCTTTCAGCCTGTCAAACTCCTCATCGGTGATACTGCCGGAAACAATATACACACGGGCATTTCTTACACGGCATCTTTCACCCTGTCTTAGAATCTGTATACACTGTTCACAACTGTCTGCACGCTGGTCAAACTGTCCGGGGAGATACTCAACGGCAAAGATTCTGTCGTCTGTTGTAATTTCGGGGAGTTCGTCATATACAATGTCAACTGCCGGTTCTGAAAAGACTGTATTTACAGAAGCATTGAAGTCTTTTTCACTCAATTTGTCGGCATCGTATCTGTTGAGAATACGCAGACCGTTTATGTTCAGTCTGAGGGCTGTGCGAACGTCATTGAGTACGGACTGTGCCTCAACGGCAAATTCAGGTTTTTTTTCGGCATAAATTCTGAATACGGACATATTAAAATCTCCATTTCTAAAATTATTTTCGACCTGTTTTCAGGTTCTGAATTATTCACTCACAATTCTGCCGGTGCAGAAATCGGAGTGGCTTTCTTCTATTGTAACATAAAATATCTGATTACGCAAACTTTTTTCAGAATTTTCACAAGGAATTTTTATTAATGTATAATCTGCTGAATATCCTCTGTGGAAATCTGTGCAGTTTTCACGTTCAAACAAAACTTTTACAGTTTTTCCGACAAGAGAATGCATATATTCCGCACGCATTTTTTCGGTGACTTCAATCATTTCAGCGGAACGGGCTGTCTTGATATGCTCCGGTATCTGTCCGGACATTCTGTCTGCCGGTGTGCCTTTACGCCGTGAGTAGCGGAATACGTGTACACGACTAAATCCGATTTTACGAACAAATTCCACTGATTTCCTGAAATCTTCGTCTGTTTCGTTTGGAAATCCCACCATAACGTCGGTAGTAAATGAACATTCCGGAAAATAACTTCGTATTTTCCGTGTGAGTTCATAATATTCACCGGATGTATAATGGCGGTTCATGGCTTTTAAAGTTCGGTCACAGCCACTTTGCAGTGACAAGTGAAACTGCGGACAAAGTTCCGGCACTGCTGAAAGACGTTCAAGCAAGTTATCTGACATTTTTTCAGGCTCAAGAGAACCTAATCTTATTCTTTCTATGCCATCAACAGTGGAACACACTTCCACAGCGTCGGCAAGGTCAATGCCATATTCCGCGCCGTAAAATGCAAGGTTTATTCCGGTAAGGACAATTTCCTTTTTGCCCATACGTGCGGAATTTTCAGCCTCTGCCCTTACTGATTCAAGCGGACGTGAACGACACCGACCACGTGCATATGGAATTATGCAGTATGTACAGAACTGATTACAGCCGTCCTGAATTTTCATGAAAGTACGGGTATTATTTTCAAAAGCCGGAAAATCAAGATTTTCAAATATATCATTTCTGGAATATTCCGGAATGAAAATTTTTCGCTCATGATTTTCAAGGCATTCCGTAACAAGCTGAACTATTCCGGAACGGTTTTTAGTTCCGGTAACTATATCGGCATCGGAGAGCTTTTCAGCAGATTTTTCCGCCTGTGGATAACAGCCCGTAAGTGCTATAATAGTATCAGGAAATTTTTTCCTCATTTTCCTGAGTGTTGAAAGAACATCATTGTCACCGTATTCCGTGACCGTGCATGAATTTATAATTATAGCATCTGCACTGTCGGGCTTACCTGAAATTTCAAAACCGTTTTTCTGAAAAGCTGTCTTCATGCATTCTGTTTCATACTGATTGACTTTACAGCCAAAAGTTATAAAAAATAATTTATACATATTTCACCTGATTACCACAATTTATTCTTTAAATCGTCATGTTAATACTGCACAAAAACTACCAGTTATTTTTATGCACTATAAATAATTTATCCGTTATGAATAAAAAGAAGTTTGCAAGATATAATTAATTATATCAAATTGCCGAATTTGCTTAAATTGGCTTGACATTCAGCAAAATTCGTGATATTATATAGGTGCGGTAAGGAAAAGCCGCTGAAAAAGCAATAAACAATAAAAAACATTTACTCTGAACAGGAGGCACATTTATGACAAAAACAAAAATTTTTCTTCAGGCAATCAATGATGTCAAGGAGTTTGTTACCATCGTAATGCGTTACGATTTTGACATCGACCTTGTTTCCGGCAGATATGCTGTTGATGCAAAGTCAATCATGGGTATTTTCAGCCTTGACCTTTCAAAGCCGATTGAGCTTGATGCACACACCGACGATGCTGAAGAGTTCTTCAAGGAAATTGAAAAATTCATCGTAAAATAAATTTTACTGCATACATACACAATATTGGACTCTGTCACACGACAGAGTCTTTTTTTGTGACCTTGAATGTATATAATAGCTTTTCCGTGTCATAATAGAAACAGACGTTGAGTTCTGCGGACGGCACAGACCGTCAATGAACATCGTCGCTAAAAAATCCCGAATAAAGAGGTGTTCTCAATATGTGGGACAAACTGGCACTTATTCTCCTAATAGTCGGGGGAATAAACTGGGGATTGGTTGGCATTTTTGAATTTGACCTCGTTGCATGGCTTTTTGGTGGTGCAGGAAGTCTTTTAAGCCGAACAGTCTACATTTTAGTAGCAATATCGGCAGTGTGGTGCATTTCGCTCCTGTTCAGGAGAGATGAGGCACTCGCCTATAACGGAAACAACCAATAACCCATAAAAAACGCTCCTGTGATGCCGTAGGGGCGTTTACATATCAAAAAGGGAGGTACAGAAGACCTCCCATGTTTTTTTATAATCAGTCGCTGATATAAGGGAGAAGAGCTATCTGTCTTGCTCTCTTTACGGCTACTGTAAGTTCACGCTGATGATATGCACAAGTACCTGTTACACGTCTTGGAAGAATTTTAGCTCTTTCAGTCATGCACTTTCTAAGCTTGGCAAGGTCTTTATAGTCGATTCTCTCAATTCTGTCAGCACAAAACATACAAACTTTCTTGCGTGGCTTCTTTGAGGGACGGGAATTTCTTTCCTTTTCCATAATCAAAACTCGCACGTCGTTAAGGACGTGACATACTCCTTTCGTAAATAGTAGTTTCTTTCAATCAGAACGGCAAATCACCGTCACTGATAATTTCCTCATAATCGTTTACGTTTCCGTAAGACATACTGTTATTATCGGGGGTATTAGACTGTGCAGAATAATTATTGCTATAATCATTCTGTGATGGATAATTATTGTAGTTACTCTGTGGCGGAGCATTATAATTTCCCTGCGGTGCAGAATAATTATTGTTGCCATAATTATTATAGTTATTGTTTCCATAACCACCGGTTGTTCCGGTTTCCGCCTTAGAGCCGGTAAACTCAACATTATCAACCTGAACATCATACGAATAATGCATAACATCAGGGTGGTTTTTATCCTGATAGTTATTCTGTCTGAGTTCGCCCTCAACACAAATCATACTGCCCTTTTTAAAGTAGCGGTTCACGAATTCTGCTGTCTGTCTCCACGCAATACATCTGATAAAATCAGCTTCTCTGTCACCAGTTTGCTTATTTGCAAATTTACGATTAACAGCAATACTGAATCTACATGATGAGATACCACTCTGTGTCTGTCTGAGTTCTGGGTCAGCAGTAAGCCTGCCCATTAAAATAACCTTATTCATTTGACCGCCTCCTTAAAAACATAAATTATTCAATAACAGTAACAAGTGAACGGAGAACACCGTCTGCGATATTGAGTCTTCTTGAAAGTTCAGCCGGATAATCAGGCTTTGACTCAAAAGTATAGATTACATAGTAACCTTCTGTTTCGTCCTCGATAGGATATGCAAGCTTACGCTTACCCCAATCTTCATTGACTTCAACAGCTTCGGCGTGTCTTTCAATTCTCTGCTTGAACTTTTCAACAAGAGCCTTCATAGGTTCTTCACCGTTCTTGAGGCTGAAAACAACCATTACTTCATACTTAGCGGATACCTTTGCCATTAAAAATACACCTCCTCCTGAATTATGCCCACAACTCACTATGGGCAAGGATAACAATTATCGCTTTTCACGATACCATTCAATTATAGCACACAAAATACGGCTTGTCAAGGCTTTTCCGGAAATTTTTTCAGAAAATTTTCAATCTTGACAAATATTGCATTAGGTGATATAATTACTAAAATATTTGTGAAAGAAGTACATATTATGAATTATAATGAATATATTGAGTATTTAAAAAAGAGTTCCGGACGTGGAATATGTCTCGGACTGGAAAGAATTTCGGAACTTATGGAAAAACTCGGCAATCCGCAGAATAAGACTAAAATAATCCACGTTGCAGGCACTAACGGAAAGGGTTCATTTTGTGCGATGCTGTCGGCTATCCTGAAAAGTGCCGGCTATAAAACGGGAAATTTTTCCTCGCCCGCCCTTACCGGAATTACGGATAATTTCCGCATAGACTGTGAGGAAATCACGGAAAAAGATTTTACTGAAATTATGGATATTGTCTATCCGGCTTGTGAGTCTATGACCGACAAACCCACTGAATTTGAAATACTGACCGCCGTTGCATTTGAACTTTTCGCCCGTAAGCAGTGCGATATTGCTATAGTTGAATGCGGTATGGGTGGCGATACCGATTCGACAAATGTCATAGCCTCTCCCCTGCTGTCCGTGATAACGAATATTCAGAAAGACCACACGGCTATTTTAGGAAAAACTATTGACGAAATAGCCACACATAAAGCCGGAATTATTAAGCCGGAAAGACCTGTATTTTTCGGTGGTGCAGATATTCCGGAAATTATAGAAAAAATCGCCCATGAAAAAAATTCACCGCTTTTCACTGTTGATTATTCAGATATAAAAAGCTGTTATCCTGCTCCGGTATGCAGTCTTGACGGGACTTCTTTAATGTATAAGGGCATGAAAATAAACCTCTCACTTATCGGAATACACCAGTTTGAAAACGCCGTAAACGTCCTGAACTGCATTGAAATTCTCAAAAATCAGGGATTTAATATTCCATACAAGGCTATAAAATCCGGACTTGCAAGCGTTAAATGGCGTGGACGTTTTGAAATTCTCCGGAAAAATCCGCTTGTAATATTCGATGGCGCACATAATCCCGATGGCGTGCAAAATCTTTCCTATACTATAGAACAGTGTTTCGACAGAAAAAAATTAGTTTTTCTTATTGGCGTAATGGCGGACAAGGACTATAACTGTTATGCAGATATTCTCCGTGAACATACAAATTTAGTTTTCACTGTAACGCCGGATAATCCACGTTCGCTTGACTGTCAAACGCTTGCCGGAAGTTTTTCAGCTAAAGGAATACCGGCGTGTGCATTTCATGACCTTGAAGAATGTGTCAAATCTGCTTATTCCTATGCAAAAGAAAAAAATTTACCACTTATTGCTATGGGTTCGCTTTATATGTATAAGGATTTTATCAATGCACTTGACAAAATCTGAAATATCATTTTTCGTACTTCTTTATTAAAATATTCCATTCATCTTCTTCAAACGATTCAATAACCTCTTTTAAAGTAGAATTTCCATGTGGCATATTCAAGTCAAGCCCATATTTTAAAAATATTTCAAATATTTTTGTGTTATTGTCATTTTTTATTCCTAAAGCAGATAAAATTGGATTACGCCCACAATTATCTGTAATGTTCGGGTTTGCACCGTTTTTAAATAAAGTCTCAACCGCTTCTAAATACTGACTTCTACAAGCAACCTGTAAATAGGAAATTCCTCTTTCATCTTGGAAATTTACATTTTCAAGATGATTAAGTTCATATAATAATTCATCGGACTTTTCATGCCCCAGTCTCCAGAATATTTCATCTCTGCCTAAATTATAACTCATATATTCTCCTTTCCTGATTTTTTTGTTAATAATCATCTAAATCAATATAATTAAACAGTAAGATATTTTTTCATGAGTTTCACCGCTTATTGCTATGGGTTCGCTGTATATGTACAAGGATTTTATCAATGCACTTGACAAAATCTTATAACACAAAAACCGTCACTGAGATTTCTTCCTTATTTTTTTCAAGAGCTTTTCCAGCAACGCAAACAATACAGATAATATAATTACAATATAAGAAAACATTTCCATAAAAGTCGAAATTCTGTTGACTTTAGAATATTCGCCAATAGTGAGAGCGTCTCTTAAATTAATTGAACGAAGTCCTTTAGTTTCAAAAAGTTCCCATTTATCGCTATGTAGTATATAATTATTATCATCATTCTGTTCAAGTGTTCCATATATGACAAATTGTGCATTTTCGCATATAACATTTATAATTTCATTTCGAGGGTCTTTTCCGGACAGTTCCGCAGTAATACGTTCATATATCTGAAAATTCTCCTTACCTCCTGTAATATAGCATTTACTGCTTTTAAAATCTGTCGTAAAATCATGTTGAAAGTAAACTATATAAAATTCTTTTTCATAATCAATATCTTCTTTTTGTATGGCGAATTTAACCGGAATGAACCATAGTAAAATCCAAATCACAACAATTATACGTGATATTTTAAGTATTTTTTTTATTACTTTAAACAACAGCAAATCTCCTTTTATTAATAATCATCTAAATCAATATAGTCATAGACAGTAAGATATTTTTCATTAGTTCCGCCGTCTATTTTTTCTAAAATGTCCCATTCGTCGCTGTTAAGGTAATAATTTTTACCATCTGTTTCCAGTGAACCATAAACGACAAATTTAGTCAAGGCACACCGGCATATATTATTCCCTATATCTTCGCGTGGGTCTGCACCAGATAACTCAACATAAATATTCTCATTATATGGCAACGAAATATTTTCACGTGTGCCACATACATAACAACCGCTGTCGGTGCTATATGGTGTTATGAAATAAACTATGTAAAATTCTTTTTCATAGTCAATATCTTCCAGATGTACAACAAATTTTACCGGAATAAAATACAACAAAATCAAAACTGCAACAATTACGCCAAAAGTCAATAAAATTATTTTTATGGTTTTTGCAATGATTTTTAATATTTTCCTCATAATCAACCGGACTTTCTGGATTTATTTTTTCTGTAAATAATAGCAAGTCCCTTTATCAGCAGACCATTATCAAGAATAATATCACGTCTGCACAACGGGATAACAAGTTCAGAAAGCCCGCCGGTAGCAATGACTGTACATTTTTCGCCTAATTCTTCCTCAATGCGTTCTATTATACCGTCCAAAGCACAGGCATTAGAATACAACATACCGCTTTTCATGCAGTCAATGGTATTAGTGCCGATTACTTTTTCCGGCTTTTCAAAATTAATGCGTGGCAGTTGTGCTGTCTTTGAGATAAGGGCATTTGTAGCTGTACCCATTCCGGCTATGATAAGTCCGCCTATGTAATTTTTGTTCTTGTCAACGACCGATACAGTAGTAGCTGTACCCATGTCAATAATAATCTGTGGCACGGGATATTGATTTATTCCGGCGACCGCATCAACAACCTGGTCACTGCCAAGCTGTGCCGGATTGTCAATAAGGATATTGAGTCCGGTTTTCACTCCAGGACTTATTATCATGACATCAATGCCGAAAAGTTTCTTTACAGCCTCAGTGACTGTTCCAGTAACCGACGGTACAACCGATGACATTATAGCATCATTGACATCATTTATTTTAAAATTATTCATTTCAAGAATATTTTTTATCAGCGACGCATATTCAACAGCCGTCGCCTGATGATTAGTTGAAATCCTCTCAAAAAGTACAACGTTGTTGTTTTCGTCCATACAGCCGAAAACTATATTAGTATTTCCAATATCTACAGCTAAAAGCATATTAAAATCCTCCTGATTATATAAATTTATTTGCATCTTCCCATCGTATGAAACATTTATATTTTATTACAACAATATTTGCCGGTATAAAATCACTGTCTGTTTCAAGGACATATTTTCCGTCCGGAAGATAGAATACTATAAATTTTCTTCGCCCACCGAATCTTAAACGTTCACCCTCAAACGCGTGGTCGACTTCAATTTTTGCATATATGGCGGAATCGTCCATATTCGCCCATATATGTTCCCATACAGCATAGATTGCAAGGCATATCAGCGTTACCGGCAGAATAACCGCAAGAATTACAAGCATAGTTTTTACACCTTCCGACAGCATCACGATAAAAGCAAATATAAGTTCAAATCCGATTACAAATGCAGAAGAAATGAAAAATAATTTTATATCCGTCTGAAACTCATCTTTCATTCTGTCGGGAAGTCTTTTCCATTCCGGCGGACTTGCTCCGGCAACTTTCTTTTTTTCGTCCGGCGTAAGATGATGTATTATAACATAGTCAACGACAAGCGTGAGCAATATAACCACAATACTTACGACTGGAAGATACATGAAACCGTCTTCCATGCTGTTAAGTACAATATATAATATTGCTATAATTACAAAACACGCGACAAACATTGAAAAAATCACAGGTATAGACTGTCCTAAAAAAAGATATCTATATTTAAGTCTTTTCATAATAATTCCTCCTGATTATCATTATTATAGCATACTGTCCGGAAAAAATCCAGTAATTTACAAAAATAATTAAGATTGACAAAAAGTCCCGTATACTGTAAAATATTATAAGAGGTGATTTTTTTATGGAGGAACTAATTGTCTATGGTATTTTTGCAGACCTTAATTTAAAATCAGAAAAATTATATCAGGAAAAACTTGATACACTTTTCCTTGAAAATCCCGATAACAATAATCTGCTTGAACTTGAATTACTTTCCGGAAATATTTCAGAAAGTAGAATTTACATAACAAATCATATAAATTCAAATAATATTAAAATTGAGTTATTTAAAAAAAATCTTGCTGAATATCTTAAAAAATTATACCTTGAAATGAACATAAAAACATTTTCTGAAATCTGTTATAAAATATGGTTAAGACTTCCGGAAAGTGTCGCAGACGACGAATATTTCATGATACTTAACTATGCCGATGACTATGTTTCAATAGGATTTGAAAATGTGGCAGAAAAAAATTTTGAAAATTTATTTTCACATTACGAATTAATTTAAAAGGAGGATTTAAAATGCTTACAGGAAAAACAATATTATTAGGAGTTTCCGGCTCTATAGCAGTTTATAAAATATGCAATCTTGCACGAATGCTCACAAAATTAGGTGCGGAAGTCCACGTTTCTATGACACCTAATGCCACAAATTTCGTACATCCCTTGACTTTTGAGACACTCACACAAAATAAGTGCCTTATAGATACTTTCGACAGGAATTTTCAGTACAGTGTTGAACACGTCGCCATAGCCAAAAAAGCAGATGTTGTAATGATTGCACCGGCATCAGCAAACGTTATCGGAAAAATAGCAAACGGAATTGCCGATGATATGTTGACGACTACTGTTATGGCTTGTCCGTGCAAGAAAATAATAGCTCCGGCAATGAATCATAATATGTTGCACAATCCGATAGTACAGGATAATATAAATAAATTAAAAAATTTCGGATATGAAATAGTTCCCTCTGCTAACGGAATGCTTGCCAACCGTGATATTGGTGACGGAAAACTTCCCGATGAGGAAACGCTCCTTGAATATATAATCCGTGAAATTGCTTTTGAAAAGGATTTACAGGGCGGAAAAATAATGATTACAGCCGGTGCAACCCGCGAAAATATTGACCCTGTACGCTTTATAACGAATCATTCAAGTGGAAAAATGGGATTTGCACTGGCAAGAATGGCTATGTTGCGTGGTGCGGACGTGACTGTAATTTCCGGACACACAGACGTTAAACCGCCAATGTTTGTCAACGTTGTAAAAGCAGAATCGGCAGAAGATATGTTCCGTGAAGTGACCGCACGTCAGGCAGATAATGACATTATAATAAAGTCCGCCGCAGTTGCCGATTATACACCCATTACGACAGCCGACAACAAAATTAAAAAATCCGATGGCGATATGTCCATACCGCTGAAACGTACTGAAGATATTCTGCAATATATAGGTGAAAACAAACCCACCGGACAGGTTATATGCGGATTTTCTATGGAAACGGAAAACGTAATTGAAAACTCACTGAAAAAACTTGAAAGAAAAAAATGTGATATGATTTGTGCAAACTCTTTGAAAACTGTCGGTGCGGGTTTTGGGACTGATACAAACATCGTCACGCTTATAACAAATAATGACACGGAGGAACTCCCGATAATGTCAAAAGAACAGGTTGCCGGAATTATCCTAACACGACTTAATGAGTTGTATAAAAGAAACAATCAGTTGACATAATCTGCAATATATGTTATAATTTCGTGGGAGATGATTTAATTGAAAAATACATTTGGTGAAAGCGTTTCGGTTACCATTTTTGGTGAAAGTCACGGCGTTATGATAGGTTCAGTCCTTGACGGCTTAGCATCTGGAATTGAAGTCGATGAAGATTTTATAGCCTCACAGATGGAATTAAGAAAGTCCGTCGGGGCATTATCCACCGCACGTCGTGAGGCTGATAAGGTTAAAATTGTAAGTGGTGTCTTTAACGGCAAGACGACCGGAACACCTATAACTTTTATAATCGAAAACAACGACACAAGAAGTAAGGATTACGGTGAACTTGCATATAAAGCCCGTCCAGGTCATGCGGATTATACCGCACAAATGAAGTATCACGGTTTTCAGGATTTCAGAGGTGGCGGACATTTTTCAGGACGTATAACCGCCGGACTTGTTGCTTCCGGAGCAGTTGCAATAAAGGCGCTCCAAAGAAAAGGAATTTATATCGGTACGCATATACTCACGTGTGCCGGTGTCCGTGACAGAGATTTTGATAATCTCACAGACGATATAAACACACTCAATAATCTTGATTTTGCCGTACTTGACGAAAATGCAAAGGCTGAAATGACTGAAAAAATCGAACAGGCAAAAAGAAACGGTGACAGTGTAGGCGGAACTCTTGAAACTGTAGTTACAGGATTTCCGGCAGGTATAGGTGAACCATGGTTCGATACCATAGAGGGCGTACTTGCACATATACTTTTCAGTGTACCGGCTGTAAAAGGTGTTGAGTTCGGTGACGGATTTGACATAACGGAAAAATTCGGCAGTACCGCAAATGATGCTTACTACTCCGAAAACGGAAAAGTCTGCACAAAAACTAATCACAATGGCGGAGTTTTAGGCGGAATAACTAACGGTATGCCTATTGTTTTCCGTACCGCTGTAAAGCCTACACCATCCATTTACAAGGAACAGAACACAATTGACCTCAACACCATGCAGGAAACTACTTTACAGATAAAAGGTCGTCATGACCCTGCAATAGTACACCGTGCAAGAGTTGTTGTTGACAGCGTGACAGCACTTGTTTTATGTGACCAGTTAGCTCTGAGATATGGCACAGACTGGTTAGCAGAATAATTTAAATTAATAAAAAAAGGAAGTTTTTTAATTATGGCTATGAATATTATAAGGGAACTCCCCCACCCCAGTGAGATAAAATCCGCACACCCACTTTCACAAGAACTTATTGACATAAAGGCACAGCGCGATGAGGAAATAAAAAAAATTTTCAGCGGTAAGGAAGATAAATTCATTCTCATTATAGGTCCATGCTCCGCCGACCGTGAAGACAGCGTACTTGATTATATAACCCGTCTGCGTGAGATTCAGGAAAAAGTTAAGGATAAAATTTTTATCATTCCACGAATATATACCGGAAAACCACGTACTACCGGTGACGGTTACAAAGGTATGCTCCACCAGCCTAATCCTACAGGTATGCCAGACCTAAAAAGTGGTGTTATAGCTGTCCGCAATCTGCATATAAAGGCATTGGCTGAAACAGGCTTTACAAGTGCTGATGAGATGTTATATCCCGAAAATTACAGTTATCTTGATGATTTGCTTGCATACGTCGCAATTGGTGCAAGGTCTGTAGAAAATCAACAGCACAGACTTGTTTCAAGTGGTGTAAATATCCCTGTAGGCATGAAAAATCCCACATCTGGTGATATTTCCGTAATGATGAACGCCATAACTGCCGCACAGCATTCACACGCATTTATATACAGAGGTTGTGAAGCAAAAAGCGACGGAAACCCTTATGCACATGCTATACTCCGTGGATACGTCGATGACAGAGGAAACTCTTTCCCTAACTATCACTATGAAGACTTAATCCGTCTTTCTGATACGTATGCACAGAAAAATTTACTCAATCCGGCACTGATAGTAGATACAAATCACTCAAATTCCGGCAAACAGTACAATGAACAAATTCGTATTGCTAAAGAAATCCTCCATAGCATGAGACACAGCGACGATATTAAAAAACTCGTCAAGGGTCTTATGATTGAAAGCTATATTGAAGACGGCTCACAGAAAATCGGCGAAAATATCTATGGAAAATCCATTACAGACCCATGTTTAGGCTGGACAAAATCTGAAAAACTCATTTATGAAATTGCAGACCTGCTCTGATGTTGCTTGAAAAACTAATAGGTGAGGAAATTACCAGAATAAATCATATATATGATTATTGGCAGATTTTAACCGATAAGGGAACAATTAATATATATGGTCATGTCAATTCAAACATATTTGATACAATAACAAACTGCAAAATTATCGGCGTACAATATGATAATGAAAATTATTTATGTTTTGATTTTGACAATAATCAGTCTGTTATAATTTCTTTGGACAGTCCGGACAATTTACCAGAATATTTTTCAATATACCTTAATACAACGTGAGTTCGACAGAAAAAATCAGTCAAGCAGGCCTAAAAAGCCCTCCTGC
>CAMWQI010000046.1 GCA_947176345.1 uncultured Ruminococcus sp. | reverse complement strand
ATATATTTGTAACTGTGTAACCAAAAAAATGCTAAAAACTTTTCTTTCGCATAACAGTGGTTAACCAGTGTTATGCGACACCTAAATATATAGAAAATTTGGTTACATTAGTTACAACATTGCAAATTTTTACATTATATAGCTACAAAACCCTGTAACCAATTTCAGTTACATTTGACGATATTTTTATGTAAAACGTCTATTATCTGCTTTGCTGTAATTATTCTGTAACTTTTTATACAACGGTTAACCCATTTTCTTAAACGTCGGTAAAAACTAGCTATATAATGTTATTACAATATATTTGATATAAAATTATATTAAATATAAAAAATCCCACCTGAACGCATCAGATAGGATTTCATGCCTGCTTCGGAGTTATTTTGTAAGTTTCTGATACATCTTCATAAGTTCGGCTACACATTTATGAACTGGTAAATATTTTCAGAAACTTCTACGGAAAATCTGAAAATTCAGATTCAAAATTCTCTATATTATTTCCAAAAAGCATAAAATATTTTCCATGTTTTCTCCTTAAGATTATTGATATTTTTTGTCAAATTTCAAAGCAACAGTGTCACCAATCCACTGGATAATCTGAACAATCACAACAAGCATAATAACACACACAATCATAATATCGGTCTGATATCTCTGATAGCCGTATCTATAAGCAAGGTCGCCAAGTCCTCCGCCACCGACAAGTTCAGCCATTGCAGAAAATCCAAGCACTGAAATTGCTGTAACCGTAATATTCTGATAATTGACGGCAGAGCTTCGGAAATAAGTATGCTGAAAATAATCCTTGATTTTGATGCACCTGATGAAAACGCAGCCTCAATAATTCCGTTGTTTACATCTGAAAATGATGCTTCTGCAAGTCTTGCAAAAAAGGCTACAGAAGCAACCAAAAGCGGTACAACAACAGCTTCCGGACCTATTTTCGTTCCGACTATAATTTTTGACAAAGGCAGAAACAGAATCATCAATATCAGAAATAGTACAGAACGTATAATGTTCAGCACTAATCCGATTATCTTTCTTACTGTTTCATTTTTATAAAAATGATATGATGATGTCATATAAAGAAGTATTCCGAATAATCCGCCGATAACAACCGCTGTAATCAGTGTACAGGGTACAGGTTGCCTCACAGAACAACGGATATAATCAGCCACCGCATACGGATTATTATATTGATTCTGTGGAATATACACGTCCGGAAGAGCCGGATATCTGGGTAAACAGCAAGTAAAGGAGGAAATATAATGAAATCCTTTAAAAAAATTATGGGTACTTTGCTTGCGTGTACAATGGCATTACCGGTATCGACGGGCATAGTCTCTGAAAAAAGTCTGCAAGTTTCTGCTGTTCAGTCTGAATGGAAGTTCGATTTAGGCGGAAGCGGTACAGAATCGGGTTATACAGGCGTATCTGCCACAGACAGTTACAGTAAATCCGCCGGATATGGTTTTGCGAATACTTCCGGAGTAAAAAATGTAAGTTCTTCCGGCAAAGGTGCTTTAAGTGATGCGGTACAGTTTACTTCCGGAGATACAGGAAATACTTTCAATGTCGATTTACCGAAAGGGCTTTATCAGATAACGGTCACCACAGGAGACACAAGCCGTACAAGTATCCGTGCGGAAGGTATGTTGCAGTTAATCAATCTCACCGGAAACAATGCCGTCGAAACATTTCAGATACCTGTCACCGACGGTCAGCTGAATCTACAGGCGGTTGCAGGTCGTGAAAATACTCCGTTTTCAATAAGTGCGGTGGAAATCGTACAGCTTAACGATACCGGAAAAACCAATCCTACTATATGGCTATGCGGAGATTCCACCGTAGCGAATTACTACAATACCCCCGACATTTCACAACACGGCTGGGGACAATATCTTACGGACTATATTAAAAACACTCCAGTGAAAAATTATCAGGTCAGAAACATGGGTGCAAGTGGTCAGTATGCAAAGGGCTTTGTAGATGCCGGTCAGTTCGATGCAATAGAAACTTACGGCACAACCGGCGACTACTACATTATTTCTATCGGCATAAATGATACAAACTACTCCAACGCTACAGAATATACGGAAACTTTAACCGATATGGTACAGCGTGCAAAGAAAAAAGGTATGAAAGTAATTCTTGTCAAACAGCAGGGAAGATTGAGTGATTTGACAAGAACACCTCTTTTAAAAGGCAGATGGTTCGGAAGTCAGCTGGATTCGATAGGTACAGCCGAAAATGTAGAAGTAGTCGACTTGTTCACTAAATGGCAGGATTTCGGACTTTCTGTCGGTGCGGACGTAATGACGGACTACTACGCTACAGACGACGATTTACACCAAAGTAAAAAAGGGTCGGTTAAACTTGCCGAATTTGTTTCGGAACTGATATTCACGGAGCAGGGCGACACACTGGACGGTCTGCCGGAAACGTTCATGTTGAGGAACGGTAATTCAGGTCAGTATCTGTCATTGGCGGACTCTCCGGCAAATGGTACTAACGTTGTACAGCTTGCGAATCCGGTTATAGACAGTAAATACGCAATATGGAAAGCTGTTCCGGCTACTGACGGATATTACTACATATATAACATGGCAGACGAAAGCAAGTTGTTAGATGTCGACTATGGCAAGGCGGATAACGGTACAAATATAGGCATATGGGAGAATACAAAATCGGACGCACAGCTTTATAAATTCATACGTCAGGAAAACGGAAGTTATATTATTGCTACAAAAGCATCAGGCGATAAGTCCGCCGTTGAAGTTAAAAACGCTTCCGATGTAAGCGGTGAGAACGTACAGGAATGGGAACGCAATGGCAATGCTTGTCAGACATGGTTTATTGATAATGTTGTGACATCTGCCGGAGAAGTAATTTCAGGTGACCTGAACAATGACGGCATAGTAGATGTATTTGATTTTGTACTTATGAGAAAGTCTGTTTTAAACAAGAAAATATCTCATGCGGAACGCAGGGTGTCCGACTTGAACGGTGACGCTGATGTCAACGTTGCAGATGCCGTTATAATGCAGAAATTCCTACTTAACGGGAATGGTATAACCTGTATTGAAGAAGGAAAAAATATATACTATGCGATTGACCAGTCGTACAGTAAGGGAGCAGAAGAAAATGTCAATTCGGGTTTTACTTCCGAAGCATATCTGAATTTAGACAATAATGATTTTAGCTTTGTAGAATTTACAGTCAATGTTCCGACAAGTGACAATTTCCTTTGTACTTTCAATATTGCAAACGGCAGTAACAGTAATCGTCAGATGAAAATTGAAGTCAATGATAATACTGAATACTGGTTACAGGATTTTCTTTCCACAGGTGCGTGGACGGAATGGAACGAAAGAGCCATTGTACTGCCGTTGAAATCGGGTAAAAATATAATATGTCTTACTTCCGCTACCAACGATGGCGGACCTAATATTGATTATCTCCGCACAGAACGGACAGATGAACCGATTGCCGAAACATACCAAAAACCTGATTCAGTACCTAATCCGAATCCCACCGACAAAAAAACTACTATTTACATTGCAGGCGATTCAACAGTACAGTCATATCGTGAGAGTTACGCACCGCAACAGGGGTGGGGCTATTATCTGGGCAATTACTTTACAGATAATGTAAATGTTTCAAATCATGCAATTGCTGGACGAAGTTCAAAGAGTTTCTACGATAACGGCAGATTACAGACTATTCTTGATGAAATTCAGACCGGAGATTATCTGCTTGTACAGTTTGCAATAAATGATTCAGCATCTTCAAATACTGAAAGATATGCACCTGTCTGTGGCAATGCGGATAATCCGGAGGTAGGTTCTTATGAATGGTATATGACAAAGTATATTGAGGGTACGCTTGAAAAAAATGCAACACCTGTACTTGTGACGACGGTAATCGGATTAAAGGCTTATTCCGGCGGAAAATTTACAAACAGTTATACGGATTACTGTAACGCCTGCAAGGATTTAGCGAAGAAATATAATATTCCGTGCATAGACCTGAATACACTGATGGTGAATCATTATAATTCAATCGGTTACGATACGGCATATACTTATCATCTTATAGGAGCGGTAGAGGGTTCAACCGATATGACACACTTTACTGAAACCGGTGCGAAAGCTGTCGCCGGACTTGTTGCAGATGCAATCAGTAAACTTAATATTCCGATATCTTCAGAAGTAAAATAATTATAATAACTATATAAAAAAGCGTCTTTCAGAAAAAAACTGAAAGACGTTTTTATTTTGCCGTAATATCTTATTTTTCATATTTTTTCATATATATCAGACCTGTTATATCTGCGAGAATCCAGCCAATCGGAATAGCAATCCATATACCGAATACCCCTATACTTTGAATCGGCGATAACGTATAAGCAAGTAATACTCTTGTCCCGAGGGATATAACTGTAAGAACAAGTGATATTTCCGGTCTGTTGATACCTCTGTAATATCCGTAAAATAAAAACAGAAAGCCGATACAGATATAAAAAGCTCCTTCGGTAATAAGATACTGTCTGCCTGTCCGGATAACAGGAATTTCATCGGCATCTACAAAAATTTTCATAAGTTGTGTTGAAAATACAACAACTGTCACTGATATCAATATACAGAATATTCCGGAAATTTTAAACGATTTTTTTATACCTTCTTTTATACGATTGTTTTTTCCTGCTCCGTAATTCTGAGATACAAACACTGAAAAAGCGTTCCCGAACTCCTGAGCAGGCATATAAGCAAGAGCGTCTATTTTGACCGCTACTGTAAAGGCTGCCATAACTGTTGTTCCAAAACTATTTACAAGTCCCTGAATCATGAGTATTCCGAAATTCATAACTGACTGCTGTAATGATGCGGTAAATGACATTCTGATTACTTCATAAACTTCTTTTCTGCTGAATTTAATATCAGATATTTTTATTCTCAGTATATTTTCTTTTATGACGGAATATAAAGCAAGCCCTGCTCCTGAAATAACCTGTGCTATCAGTGTGGCGTATCCTGCCCCTTTTACTCCGAAGTCCATGAATTTTACAAAAACAATATCAAGAACAATATTGACTATTGAAGATATTCCGAGAAAAATCAACGGCGTTACAGAATTTCCGACACCTCTTGATATATACGCATAGAAATTATAAAGAAATATAAAGATAATTCCGGATACGATAATTTTTACGTAATCTGTAGTCATTTCCATAATTTCCGGCGGAATCTGCAACAACTTCAGAATATATGAAAGTTTCCATAAAACGATTATTTCTGCTATTACTGAAACTGTTCCTGTTAAAAAAAACGAAACATTGATACTTGTTTTAAGTAACTTCATATTATTTTCGCCGTAATAATATGATACAAGCGTACCGCTACCCATGCATAAACCGATTATTACAGAATAAAGAAAAGTCGTAAGTGTATACGTACTTCCGACGGAAGCAAGGGCATTTTCACCGAGACAGCGTCCTACTATCAATGTATCGGCAATATTATATATCTGTTGAAGTAAATTTCCGATTATCATAGGTCCGGCAAATTTCAGAAGAACAGATGTTATATTTCCTGATGTCAAATCTGTTTTCATGATTTATACTCCTGCTATCTTATATAAATGTCCCCACTCGCACATAGAATCAAGAATGGATATCAGTGATTTTCCACGTTCTGTAAGACTGTATTCTACTTTAGGCGTAATCTGCGGATATTCCTCACGGTGTACAAGTCCGTCAGCTTCAAGTTCCTTGAGATTCGCACTGAGTGTCTTATATGATACTAAACCTATATACTTCTGCATTTCATTGAACCTTACAACGCCGAATTCCATATTCTCATCTGCAATACATCTTTTTGTCATTTGTATAAACCTCCTGTACTTTCCATTAAGTAAGTATATTGCATCAATGTGCATACTTGACTTTTTTTAAATTATCTACTATGATTATATCATAAATTCAGAATAAAATCAATAAAAGAAAATTATAGGCGATACCTGATTTAAGAGTAAAGGTATCGCCTTTTTTTGTTAAAAAGCTTGAAAACATTATCCGTATATGATATAATACAGTAAATATCAATAACAGGAGAATATTATGGAATCAATTTTTTTTATAGATACAGAAGTAAGTGAAGCCGATAACAAGGTTTGTGATTATGGAGCAGTAAATGAAAAGAATGATAAATTACATACTCATATGTCAGCGGTATTTTCAGAGTTTATTTCATATGCTGAATTTATCTGTGGTCATAATATAATTGACCATGATTTAAAATATATAGATATTCCTGATAAGTTTATTTTTATTGATACGCTTTATCTTTCGCCACTGATGTTTCCGAATAAGCCTTATCATGCACTTTTAAAAGACGACAAACTTCAGAGTGATGAACTGAATAATCCCCTGAACGATGCCTTAAAAGCTATGGAGCTTTTTTACGATGAAGTAAATGCTTTTAATGAACTGGACAACAATTTGAAAAATATATACTATACTTTATTGCATGAATCTCCTTATTTTTCAGGATTTTTCAGGTATATGGGATTTTCTGAAAAATGCGGGGCAGATAAAACAATAGCCTCATATTTTTCCGGCAGAATATGTGAGAGTGTAAATTTATCAGATTTGATTTTATCAAATCCGGTTGAACTCGCATATTGTCTGGCTTTTATTTCTGCCGACGAAAAACATTCATTGATACCCCAATGGGTAAGGCGGAATTATCCGGAAGTCGATAACGTTATCAGACTTTTAAGAAATACATCCTGTGGCATATGCGAATACTGTAAGGAACATTTAAACCCTGTAAAATATCTGCGTAAATATTTCGGATATTCTTCTTTCCGTAAGTATAACGATGAACCATTACAGGAAAAAGCGGTCAGTACTGCTGTTGCACATAAATCACTTCTTGCAATATTTCCTACTGGTGGCGGAAAATCATTGACATTTCAACTACCTGCTCTTATGTCAGGCGAAACAGAAAAAGGTCTGACGGTTGTAATTTCACCGTTACAGTCCCTTATGAAAGACCAGGTAGACAACCTTGAAAAGAAAGGTATTGCAGATGCAGTTACAATAAACGGCTTACTCAGTCCGATTGAAAGAGCCGAGGCAATAGAACGTGTTGAAAACGGAATCGCTTCAATACTTTATATTTCCCCTGAATCTCTTCGTTCAGTAACAATTGAAAGGTTGTTTTTATCCCGAAAAATAACAAGGTTCGTAATAGATGAGGCACATTGCTTTTCGGCATGGGGACAGGATTTCCGTGTTGATTATCTCTATATCGGCGATTTTATCCGTGAATTACAGGAAAAAAAGGGAAATTATTGTCATATACCTGTATCATGTTTCACGGCAACCGCCAAACAGAAAGTAATCAGCGATATCAGGGACTACTTCAATAAAAAACTCGGACTTCAGCTTGAATTATTTGCGACAAATGCAACACGGACAAATCTTCATTATAATGTCATTTACAGGGAAGATGATACTGAAAAATATGATACATTACGTATGCTTATAGAACAGAAGAATTGTCCTGCTATAGTTTATGTTTCAAGAAAAAAACGTACACGACAGCTTACGGAAAAGCTAATTAATGACGGTTTCAGGGCAAGAGCTTTTCACGGCAAAATGGAAAGCATTGAAAAGCAAGCTAATCAGGAGGCTTTTATCAATGACGAAGTACAGATAATTGTTGCCACTTCGGCGTTCGGTATGGGCGTTGATAAATCAAATGTAGGACTTGTTGTACACTATGATATATCGGATTCACTTGAAAATTACGTACAGGAAGCCGGAAGAGCAGGTCGTGACCAGTCACTACAGGCGGAATGCTATGTATTGTTTAACAATGACGATTTAGACAAGCATTTCATTTTACTGAATCAGACAAAATTAAGCATGAATGAAATACAACAGGTCTGGAAAGCTGTTAAAACCTTGACAAAAACAAGACCGGAAATATGTTGTTCAGCGTTGGAAATAGCACGTCAGGCAGGTTGGGACGACAGCGTTTCCGATATTGAAACAAGGGTCAGGACTGCTGTTCAGGCTCTTGAAAATGCAGGATATATTAAAAGAGGAAAAAATGTCCCGAGAATATATGCAACGAGTATTCTCGTTAAAAATATGATGGAAGCCGTTGAAAAAATTGAAAATTCCCACAGGTTTACAAACGATACCGAAAAACAGACAGCCAGAAGAATTATTAAATCTCTTATTTCCAGTAAAAGTATTTCCAATGCTGATAACAGTGACGCAGAGTCAAGAATTGACTATCTTGCAGACCGTCTCGGCGTAAAAAAAGAGGAAATTCTTAACGCTGTCCAGCATATGCGTGGCGAGGGAATACTTTCAGATACAAAAGATTTGACAGCATATATTATGAAAACTGATAAAATAAACAAATCTGTCGGGATTCTGAATAAATTTAAGGAACTTGAAAAATTTTTACTCGAAAATTCAGACAAGGATAAATTTTTTATAAATTATAAAGAACTGAACGATTCTGCACTTACAAATGGTATCAGGTCAAGTACGGTCAATGCAATAAAAACTATTTTCTATTACTGGACTATCAAAGAATACGTAAAAAAAGAGCAGGACGAAGAAACAAAAAAAGTAACTGTTGAACTTAAAATCAGTCCTGAAAATCTTACTGAAAAACGAATGAAAAGTTATAAAACAGCGGAATTTATTTTACATTACCTGTTTAATCACGATAACTGTCAGGAAAACGAATCAGAAGAAGTACTGGTCAGTTTTTCCGAACTTGAACTGAAACGTGCATATAATTCACAGTTCAATGCCGATATTTCCGAAGATGATATTGAAGAAGCATTGCTGTTTCTGTCAAAAACAGGTGCTTTGAAATTAGACGGCGGATTTCTTGTGGTTTATAATGGCATGAGATTGAAACGGCTTGTTCTTGACAATAAAATCCGATATAAAGTGGACGATTACAGACAGCTTAACGAATTTTATAAGCATAAAATACAGCAGATACATATAATCGGAGAATATGCAAATATGATGGTTCGGAATTACAACGAGGCGTTAAATTTTGTAAATGATTATTTCCAGATGGATTATAAAAAATTTCTGTCTCATTATTTCGCCGGTGAATGTGCTGTACAGATAGAACGTAATATTACTCCTGAAAAATATCATCAGCTTTTTGATACTCTTTCATCCCGACAGCTTAAAATCATAAACGATAATTCAGCAAAATATATTGTTGTGACGGCAGGTCCGGGCAGTGGAAAAACTAAAGTATTGGTACATAAATTAGCGTCTTTGCTTTTACTGGAAGATGTAAAGCATGAACAGTTATTGATGCTGACGTTTTCAAGAGCTGCTGCAATTGAATTTAAACAGCGTTTATGTGAACTTATCGGCAATGCAGCACATTTTATTGAAATAAAAACATTTCATTCATATTGTTTTGATTTAATCGGAAAAATCGGAAATTTACAGGATTCTGAAAATATTGTAAGAGATGCCGGTGAACTGATTCAGAACGGCGATGTTGACCTTGGCAGAATAACAAAAACTGTCCTTGTAATTGACGAGGCACAGGATATGGACAAAAATGAATTTAACCTTGTCAGAGCCTTAATGGCAAGAAATGACGATATGCGTATTATTGCCGTCGGCGACGATGACCAGAATATTTATCAGTTCAGAGGTTCGGACACCAAATATTTCAAATCGTTCATAACCGACTATAATGCCGTACAATATTCACTGATTGAAAATTACAGAAGCAGTCGGAGTATTGTTGATTTTGCCAATCGTTTCGCCGGTGATATTTCCAACAGAATGAAATCGGAAGATATAAAATCCGTTTCGGAAAATACCGGAGAAGTCCGGATTATAAAGCACAGAAGTAGTAATATTGAGATTCCTGTTGTAGATGATATTATATCATCAGCGGTTACAGGTACAACCTGTATTCTTACAAACACCAATCAGGAAGCGTTGACTGTATCAGGATTACTTAAACAGAAAAAAATTTCTTCAAAACTTATACAGTCAAATGACGGCTTTGATATGTATAATATTTCTGAAATAAGATTTTTTATAAAAAAACTCGAAAAAGATAAAGCATTACCAGTTATAAGTGACAGACAGTGGTATGAAGCGATTGAACTGTTAAAGAAAACGTATTCAAAAAGTGAGTTTCTGCCTGATTTGCTTGATATACTGGATACGTTCCGACAGACAAACAATATACTATACCGTACTGATTTACTTATATTTCTGCATGAATCGAAACTTGAAGATTTCTGTAAAAGTAAGCAGGGAGTTATTACCGTTTCGACTATGCATAAATCAAAAGGCAGGGAATTTGACAATGTTTTCATGATGCTGAATAACGTTCCTGTTGATAATGACAAGGATAAAAGAAAAATTTATGTAGGTATCACACGTGCAAAAAAATTACTTCATATTCATTATAACGGTAAACCATTTGATAAGTATTCTGTAATGTCAAAGTGTTCTGAAAATGATTGTACTTCCTATCCTGAACCGCCTGAACTGATACTTCCATTATCCCACAAAGACGTATTTCTTGATTATTTCAAGGATAAAAAGCAGTTAATACTATCGAGATTTTATAGTGGCTTACATCTGAGCATAAGAGATAACAGACTTTATTTCAAGTCGCAGAATAAGTCAATACCTGTATTGCAGTTTTCATCAGCCGGCAATGAAAAAATTAAGAAAATTATATCAGATGGATATTATCCCTATGATGCAAAAATAAGATTTATCTGTGCATGGAAAGGAAAAGAGGATACTGACGAATCTGCGGTAATACTTCCTGATATTTATTTAAAAAAAAGCAACCGATAATCATTTTTATAATGTGGTTATAAATAAAAATACCGACAGTCTGCCGGTATTTTTTTGTTTATGGAGATTCTGTTAAAATTGCATCCGATTCAGTATGTTGGTTAAATTCTTCCTGACTGTATGCTTTTATATCAATCAGAGTGCCGTTTCCGTCGGAATTTAAATTGCTGAAATCACGTACTGTATAAATATCTACAGTACCGTCACCGCTCAGCGTTCTGATAGAGCCGTGAAATTTTACGCTTGTAAGGTCTTCGCCGTTTGATGTAAGAATATCCCTGAATATGCGTACTTTTTCGCCGTTGAAGTACCACTGATTATTTACTTTATTGTAAGTTACTCCGAACTGTCCGTATTCCGCAAGCCATGAGTTTATTTCTGTATCTGAAAGAGGTTCACCGGCAATTGCTTCCTGCTCCGCAGTAACGAAATTATGTTTGGAATGGGTCTGTGTGTCTTTAAGTGCGGTGAGTGTACCGTTTTCATAGACCGCCTCTAAATCCACCGCATTATCGCCAAGATTAAAACCATTTTGATTATTGGCAATCCATACGCTTTTTTGTTCGTTGAAAATACTGTGTACCGGTTTACCCTGCCAGTTCATACTGAGTTCACCTGTTGCGGTATTGATTTCATAGTCCAAACCAAAATTTTTATAATCCTGTAAAAAAGTATTTGTGTCCTCTGTCTGCTGGACTATATCTTGTGTATATTCGGAAATTGTTACCTGCTCCGGATTTTTTATTATGTTTATGTCACGTGAATTAAATTCTTCCTGTGAACATTCTTTCAGTCCTGTCAGTTTACCGGACGGGTCAAATGAATCGTCTGAATTTCTTTCTAAATCCGTAAAATCCCTTACAGCATACACATCAACAACACCATTTTCGTTAAATTTGTTTATTCCTACCATATTATCGCCGTCTATTGTATAATAATCCTCAAACCAGCGGACTAATTTTCCATTGAAAGTCAGTTCATCATTACCGGAGTTATAAACCAGTCCGAACGCTTCATATTTACTGAATATTTCAGTTTCGGAAATGGCTTCTTCTATGTTGTCAGATTCTGCAAACTGATAAACTTTAGTTACTGGATTTTCATCGTCACCATAATTAGTCACTATCATATCATCGCCATCAAATTTTGAGTACATAGCACCGTTTTTTATTTCCTCAAGTATTCCCTCGTACATCTGTACGGTTTCTTCAACAAGTTCTTCCGTCCATACGAAGTCTCCCCTTGACGGTGTCCAGCTTTTTTCACCGATTATATTTCTGAGTTCAATTTTTTCGTTTTCCAACCACTCGGCGTATTCTTCATAAGTCCACCAGTCAGACGGATTAAAAATTTTTGTATATTCGGTGTCGGAATCTGCAACGACAGTATCTTCTACAGTCTGCGTTGATTCTTCTTTGTCCGCCTGTACGGAAGTTGCAAACACACCGGCAGTACCGACTACAACAGCACAGGCTATTGAAAGACTTAAAACAGATTTTTTCTTGATTCTCATAATAGATTCAATCCTTTCTTCAATCGCATTTTTACTGAAATTATTACAGAACGGAGCGAAAATATTTTTTCTTTCCTCCATACTGATTAACATTCCGGCGTATACTGACCTCTTTTCCCTGCCGAAATGCTTTATAACACATTCGTCACAAGTAAGCTCCGTGTCCCTGTTGAATAGAATGTACATTACCCATACAAACGGATTAAACCAGTGGACACATAAAGCTGTTGTAGCGAGTATTTTTAAAATTACGTCATAATGACGAATATGTACAAATTCGTGATAAAGTATATACTGTAAATTCTGTATGTCATTAAAGTCCATGTTTTCAGGTAAAAGAATTACCGGTCTGAAAAGTCCGTAAGTCATAGGGATGGAAATCCCACTGAACTGACGTACTTTTATTCTGCGTTTCAGATTATGTTTATCAAGCCATTCCGTTATGAAGTCATTTTTTACCGGTAATGATGTTCTGAACTCACGTACACACCGGACATACGATACAGAAAACAATCCGGCGAAAAGCAACATTCCTACAAACCATATGACAGCCCATACTGATACAGCTGATTCTTCCGGTAAATTCTGCGGTACATCTGAGATATGATTTTCATATGTTATTTCAGTCACTACATGAAATACTGTCTGTTTATTTTCTTGTACAACAGTACCTGAAACTGTCTGATTATTTCCGTTCACTAAAGAATAGATACTTAGTGGCGACGGTACGGAAACCGGCAGGAGCAGGCGGAATATTACAAGCAACCATAATACTGAAAACGTTCTTTTAGGTAAACGATGTATCGCAACCGCTCTTATGACCACGATGACCACAATCAAGACCGCACCAGTAAAACTCATCTGTAACAAGTCCATAAAAATCACCTCATTCCCATTTGTCGACAATCTGTTTTAGGCGTTCAATCTGTTTTGCGGACAGTTTTTTTCTTCCCAACAGTGTAGCGAATAATTTTTCAGCACAGCCGTCATAGATTTTATCGATAAGTTCATTGGTTTCAGCTTTCTGGACTTCTTCTTTCGGTACGAGTGCATGACACATGAAATTAGGTTCGGAACGTTCTATAGCACCCTTTTTTATACAACGTTTAATCAGTGTATAGGTTGTATTGACATTCCAGCCGTACTCATTTGTCAGTACTTCAGCAATGTGTCGGGCGGGACAGTCGCCCTCATTCCAAAGTACGTTCATGACTTTCAGTTCAGAATCAACGAGTTTTTTATCCATTTTTTATCTCCTCCTTTCATAAGACGATAGTAGTATCTACATTTTCTATAATACAACAGTCTTATGAATTTGTCAACTATAAGCAAGTGATTTTTTCAAAAAATCAGCATTATGTACAATATATCATTTCATATTCTGTACTGTTTCAACATAAATAACAACTGAAAAAGAAAAGAGCATCATTCCCATGTAGTTTATACAGGATATGATACTCTTTTTTATTTGTCGGTATAAGGTAACTTTAGAATTGTCCTTTTTTAACTGTCACAAAATTCAAGGAACGTACCAGAATTGCACATTACAGCGGTCTGCCAGAACTTATGTCAATGTTTAAACAGATTGCAGATATTCTCACTTCTGATACTCTGAAACTTGATGTTCCGGAATGTGAGTATAAGGTTGTAAACGTTGAGGCTACAGAATTTCAGAAAGAACTTGTTGCCGAACTTTCCGACAGAGCAGACGCCATAAACTTAGGCAATGTTGACCCGACAATTGATAATATGCTTAAAATTACATCAGACGGACGGAAACTTGGTCTTGACCCACGACTTATTGACCCATCGTTTGAGGACAATCCGGATACAAAGCTGAATCAGTGCGTTGAAAATGTTGCCCGTATTCACGCTGAAACTG
>CAMWQI010000045.1 GCA_947176345.1 uncultured Ruminococcus sp. | reverse complement strand
ATATTTAATAGTATGTTATAATTTACCTGATAATTTTAATAAAAAGGAATGGTTTTTTTCTATGGATTTTAATTTACTTGCAGATATTCTTTTTCCGGATATAAAAGAAACTCCGGAAGATATTGTAAAGCGTTTTCCGGAGCGTGACTTGCCGGACGGTGCTTGCGTTACACGTATAGGACCAAGCCCGACTGGTTTTGTGCATTTAGGAAATCTCTACAATGCCATTATTGCGGAAAGACTTGCACATCAGTCGGACGGCGTTTTCTATCTCCGCATTGAAGATACCGATAATAAACGTGAAGTTGAAGGTGCTGTCGAAACTCTCATAAATGCCATGAATTATTTTGGCGTTAATTTTGATGAGGGTGCGACTTCCGACGGTGACAACGGTGTATATGCTCCCTACAGACAAAGACAGCGTAAAAATATATATCAGGTTTTTGCAAAGGAACTTGTAAAACAGGGCAAGGCTTATCCGTGTTTCCTTACTGCCGAAGAACTCGACGAAATCCGTGAACAGCAGACAGCAAACAAGGAAAATCCCGGAATTTATGGCAAGTACGCTGAAAAAAGCCGTAATCTCACTATAGAACAGATTAAGGAAAATATTTCAGATAATATGCCGTGGGTACTTCGTTATATGGGTGTTGAGACCGACGAATATATAACAGTTAATGATGCTGTCCGTGGAAAACTTGAAATGCCACGTAATAATATGGATTTTGTACTTCTTAAAAGCGACGGCATACCGACTTATCATTTTGCACACGTTATAGATGACCACTTTATGCATTCAACACACGTCATAAGAGGTGAGGAATGGTTATCATCATTGCCCATGCACGTTGAATTGTTTAATGTTCTTGGCTGGGAACAGCCCATATATTGCCATACGGCTACACTAATGAAAATGGACGGCGGTAGCAAACGTAAACTTTCCAAACGCAAAGACCCTGAACTTGCATTATCATAC
This sequence comes from uncultured Ruminococcus sp., assembly GCA_947176345.1. Taxonomy (GTDB): domain Bacteria; phylum Bacillota; class Clostridia; order Oscillospirales; family Ruminococcaceae; genus Ruminococcus. The sequence goes on along the minus strand of CAMWQI010000045.1, from coordinate 13,579 downwards.
TATCAGCAGGAGGGTATTTCACAGGACGCTGTATGGGAATTTCTGCTTACGCTCCTTAACTCAAATTTTGAGGAGTGGAGAATTGCAAATCCCGACTCTGATTATAAGGATTTCCCATATACTTTGGAAAAAATGTCAATATCGGGTGCATTGGTTGATTTGGACAAACTCCGTGACATCTCAAAGAATGTAATATGTCGCATGACAGCGGAGCAGGTTTACAGCAAGTGGCTTGAATGGTGCGAAAACTACAATACAGATTTTGCGGAATTAATTAAAAAATATCCTGAAAGAACTTTGTCGGCACTCAACGTAGGCAAGGGCGGAAACAAACCCCGTAAGGATATTGAAACATGGAAACAGGCTTGCGATTTCATGAGTTTCTGGTATGATGAGACTTTCACATTACAAGACGAAATGCTGAACGAATCTGACGACGAAACAAGAAAAACTTTCTTTAAAAAATATCTTGAAACATACAACCATGCTGATGAGTCGTCTGAATGGTTCGCAAAGGTAAAGGCACTTACTGAAGAGTTAGGTTTTGCAGTAAAGCCGAAAGATTACAAGAAAAACCCTGATAATTACAAGGGAAGTATCGTAAATATAACCAATATGCTTAGAATAGCCCTCACCGGACGTGCCAACGCTCCGGATATATGGGAAGTATCACACGTTTTAGGGGAAGAAATAGTCCGCAAGAGACTTGAAAAATGGATATAAGAGGTGATTTGATATGTCAGAAAATAAAAAGGATTTTGTGATACCACGTCCGGAATTTCCGAAAAGAGCCATTATTACAGGTGGAATGCCATACGGCAACAAGGAACTCCATTTCGGACACGTCGGCGGTATGTTTGTTTTTGCGGATACATACGCCCGTTTCCTCCGTGACCGCATAGGTAAGGAAAATGTTATTTTTGTAGGTGGTACGGATTGTTACGGCTCACCTATTGCGGAGGGCTGGAGAGTTAAAGTCGATAAGGGCGAATTTTCCGGTACACTGGAAGATTTTGTACAGAAAAATCACGACAAGCAGAAAGATACTCTTGATGCTTACGGTATATCACCGGATTTGTTCGGTGCGTCAGGTTTAGGACGTTCAAAGGAAATCCATGCAGAAGTCACAGACGGGTTTATAAATTCGCTGTATAAAAAAGGTCAGCTTGATAAAATAACTACTATGCAGTTTTTCGACGAAAAAGCAGGTGTTTTCCTGAACGGCAGACAGGTTATTGGAAAATGTCCAGTTGAGGGTTGTAATTCTGAAAAAGGTTACGCCGACGAATGCGATTTAGGTCACCAGTATATGCCGGAAAATCTGATAAATCCGGTTAGCACTCTCACAGGCGAAACTCCCTCTATGAAACCTGTTACAAACTGGTATTTCAAGCTCCGTGACTATGAAAAACTTTTACAGGAATGGGTTGAGGATATGAAAAAAGATAAATCAATCCGTCCTGTTGTATGGAAAACTATTTCTGAATTTCTGAAACCACCGGTTATTTATGTAAAGCGTGAGTTTGAGGAAAAATATAATGAACTTAAATCTACCATGCCGGAACATAATTACATTGAGGAAAAGAAAAAGCCATCATTTACGATAGAATTTGAAAAATTATCTGATTGTGACGAGGCTTGCAAAATTCTCACCGAAAACGGCATACGCTACCGTACCGGAAAAACTCTTGTTCCGTTCCGTCTTACCGGAAACATTGAGTGGGGTGTGCCAGCACCTGTCATGGACGGTGCAGAGGGTCTCACCGTATGGGTATGGCCTGAATCGCTCTGGGCACCTATATCGTTTACACAGACTTATCTTGAAAAATCCGGTCGCAACCGTGACGAATGGAAAGACTACTGGTGCAGTAAGGACGCTAAAGTATATCAGTTTATCGGACAGGATAATATTTATTTCTATGGTATTGCTGAGCCGGCTATGTGGATTGCACAGCAGGAAAATGCTGAAAAAACTTCTGATATTCCAGACGGTGAGTTACAGATGCCTGTTATTGTTGCAAATCATCATATACTTTTCCTTGACAAAAAGGCATCAAGTTCCGGCGACGTAAAGCCACCTATGGCAGACGACTTATTAAATCACTATACCCCCGAACAACTCCGTATGCACTGGCTGGGTCTCGGTCTTGGACAGCGTTCTGTAAGCTTTATGCCTAAACCATATAATCCGCTTGCAAAGCCGGAAGACAGCGACCCTGTTGTTAAAGACGGTCTGTTATTATCGAACGTCTTTAACAGAATGATTCGTACAGCTTTCTACACCACACAGAAAGAATTTGACGGAATAATGCCTTCGGTCGCACCGGAAGAGAAGTTCATTAAAGAGGCTGAAAAAGCCGTTCTTGAATTTGAACGTCATATGTCTAAATTTGCGTTCCACCAGTGCACATACGTTCTTGATAGCTATATCAGAAACGGAAGTAAATATATGTCAAAGAACGTTACCGCCGACGCTGAGGACAAGGAAAAACTTTCACAGGCACTTGCAAATCTTTTCTATATGATTAGAATTGCTGGTGTACTTCTGCACCCGTTAGCACCTTTCGGCACGGAAAAACTCCGTGAATATTTACAGGTAGATGAAAAAATATGGTCATGGGAAACTATTCTTGAACCGCTGACATACTTCACGGGCGAAAATCATAAACTTAAATTCTTACCGCCCCGTACAGACTTCTTTACACGTCATGAAAGCCAGTTTGAAAATTAAATACACAAGTCGGGGGAGCGTGCAGACACGCTGAGAGGGAGTTTTACACTTCGACCCTTTGAACCTGATACGCGATAATACCGGTGCAGGAAGACCTTAGATTTTATAGGGGAACTGCATTTATTTGTAGTTTCCCTTGCTTTTTTGGAGGGAATAAAATGATAACAGTAAACGGCGAAAAGCTTGATTTTTCAGGGAATATTTCAGAACTGCTTGATGTTCTGGAATATAACGGAAAACGTGTAGCGGTGGAACTCAATGAGAATATAGTGCCGAAATCGGAATATGATAATACTATTATTTCGGACGGCGACAAGCTGGAAATAGTACGATTTGTAGGGGGTGGCTGATTCGTGATACCGACTGAACAGGAAATGTATAAATCCCTTGCTGAACGTCACGGAGAGGATTTGCAGAAAAAAATATCGTCGGCGAGGGTGGCAGTGTGCGGACTTGGTGGACTTGGTTCTAATATAGCAATAGCACTGGCAAGAGCAGGTGTCGGAAAACTTCATATAATGGATTTTGACAGGGTGGATATTTCAAATCTTAACCGTCAGCAGTATTCGGCGGAGCAGGTGGGAATATACAAGACTATCGCTATTACGGCAAATCTTAAAGCCATAAATCCTTATTGTGAAGTAATTCCTGAAATTATAAAGCTGGACGAAAAGAATATACCTGAAATCCTTAAAGATGATGACATTATATGTGAGGCTTTTGACAATCCGGAGGCAAAGGCTATACTTGTCAACAGTATTCTTGAAAATTTTCCTGAAAAGTATATAGTAGGTGGTTCGGGAATGGCTAGTCTTGGTTCAGCGAATACTATAACTACCCGACGTGTCATGAAAAATTTCTATCTATGCGGAGATGGTGTTAGTGAAGTTTCCGACGGAACAGGGCTTTTTTCATCGCGTGTCATGGTATGTGCCGGACATCAGGCAAATATGATACTCCGGATTATTGCCGGAGAATTAAACGTTTAAAGGAGATTTTTTTATGGAAGATAAACTTATAATAGGCGGACATGAATTTAATTCAAGATTTATATTAGGTTCTGGAAAATACTCCCTGAATCTGATTGAATCCGCCGTGAAATATGCCGGAGCAGAAATAATAACTCTTGCTGTACGCCGTGCAAACTCTAAAGAACATGAGAACATTCTTGATTATATACCGGAAAATATAACACTTCTGCCGAATACTTCTGGTGCAAGAAACGCCGATGAGGCTGTAAGAATAGCACGTCTTGCCCGTGAGTTAGGCTGTGGAGATTTTGTCAAGGTAGAAATTATGCGTGACAGCAAATATCTTCTGCCGGATAATGCTGAAACTGTAAAGGCTACTGAAATTCTTGCTAAAGAGGGATTTGTGGTAATGCCGTATATGTATCCTGATTTGTACACCGCACGTGACCTCGTGAACGCCGGAGCATCAGCAGTAATGCCCCTTGCATCACCAATAGGTTCAAATAAGGGACTTGCTACCAAAGATTTCATACAGATTCTGATTGACGAAATAGACTTGCCGATAATAGTTGATGCCGGAATAGGCAGACCATCACAGGCTTGCGAGGCTATGGAAATGGGTGCATCTGCTGTAATGTGTAACACAGCACTTGCCACCGCCGGAGATTTGCCGTCTATGGCTGAGGCTTTCAAACAGGCTGTACAGGCAGGCAGAAAGGCTTATCTTTCCGGACTTGGTCGTGTTCTCACAAGAGGTGCATCGGCAAGCGATACACTTACAGGATTTCTGCATGATTAGTTAATTTATTTAATAGTCATAAAGAATTATGAAAATGTTCCACGTGGAACATTTTTTAGAAAAACAATATCTATGAAATGTGGTGAAAATTTCAATATTATGGATAATAATTATTTTATTGATTCGGATAAACTTTCCGAAAGTGCGTTGAAAAAAAAACACGAACTTGAAAATAATCCGTCATTGCGTACAAATCACATGGAGTACATGGACGGCATGGAACAGATTAACTCTGATATATGTGACAAGATAATTTCTGCAATGAATAGCTATAATTATAATGTATATACTCCGGAAGATGTACGAAAGGCATTACAGCATGAAAGATGTACTATTGAGGACTTAAAAGCGTTGCTATCCCCGTCTGCTGAACCTTTCCTTGAGGAAATGGCAGAAAAAGCACGTCTTGAAACAAGAAAACATTTCGGGAATACTGTATATCTTTTCACACCGTTATATATAGCTAATTATTGTGAGAATTACTGTGTATACTGTGGTTTCAACTGCTATAATGATATAAAACGAATGAAACTCAATACTGAACAGATTGAACATGAAATGAAAGTCATAGCCGATAGTGGTATGGAAGAAATCCTTATACTTACAGGGGAGAGCCGTTCAGCAAGCGGAGTTGAATATATCGGAGAGGCTTGCAGGCTTGCAAGGAAGTATTTCCGCATGGTAGGTCTTGAAATATACCCGGTTAATACCGCTGAATATGCTTATCTACATGAATGCGGTGCGGATTATGTCACAGTATTTCAGGAAACATATGATAGTGTTCGCTATGAACAGTTACATCTTATGGGACATAAAAGAGTATTCCCGTATCGTGTTGACGCACAGGAAAGGGCTTTAATGGGTGGTATGCGTGGTATAGCGTGTTCAGCACTGCTTGGACTTTCGGATTTTCGGAAAGATGCTCTTGCAAGTGCATTGCACGTCTATTATCTGCAAAGGAAATACCCTCATGCAGAAATTTCTTTATCGTGTCCACGTCTTAGACCGATTATAAATAATGACAAAATAAATCCGCTTGATGTTCATGAAAAGCAGTTATGTCAGGTGCTTTGTGCGTACAGGATTTTTCTTCCGTTCTGTAATATTACAGTGTCTTCACGGGAAAGTGAAAGTTTCCGGAATGGCATTGTAAAAATATGTGCTACTAAAATTTCCGCCGGAGTTTCCACCGGTATCGGTGACCATGAAAGCAAATACACCGGAAAGGAGAAGAGTTCAGCAGAGGGCGATGAACAGTTTGAAATAAACGACAGCAGAAGTTTCAGTCAGATGTACAAGGATATGTCCGATGAGGGTCTGCAACCTGTACTGAATGATTATCTTTATGTTTAAGATTATATGTGTAACTGACAGAAATCTTTGTCAAGAGGATTTCTTGACAAGGATTGAAAAAATAGTGGTTGCAAAACCCAACAGAATAATGTTTCGTGATAAGGACTGTAAAGATGATGATTATGTTAAAACAGCTTTTAATATACTGAAAATAAGTGACAGATATGATGTACCTTGTAGTATGTACAGAAAATTTGACAAGTTCAGTAATATTCATATGACAATGCCGATGTTACAGCATATCCGTCTGAAAGATATGAATTTTATTAAGCTTGCGGGTGCTTCTGTACATTCTGTTGAAGAAGCGGTAGAGGCTGAAAAAATGGGCGTTGATTATGTTATAGCTGGTCATATTTTTGAGACAGACTGCAAAAAAGGTCTTGCACCTCGTGGGCTTGACTTTTTAAATCAGGTATGCAATGCAGTAAAAATTCCGGTTTATGCAATTGGTGGAATAAATGCAGATAATATAAATCTTGTTGCAAAAGCCGGAGCAGACGGAGCTTGTATAATGAGCGGATTTATGACTTGCGGAAATCCTGTTGAATATATAAAGCAGTTAAGAAAGGAAGTGGCGGAAATTGAATTTTAATAAAGATGTGTTTAGTCTTTATGCAATTACAGATAGAACGCATTTAAACGGAAAAAGTCTGACTGAAGCAGTTGAACAGGCGATACAGGGTGGTGTTACTTGTGTACAGTTGCGTGAAAAGAATATATCTTTTCCGGAGTATGTTTCAATAGCAAAGACAATCCGTGAAGTTTGCAATAAATACGGCATACCACTGATAATAAATGACGATTACAGAGTTGCCATTGCAAGCGGTGCGGACGGCGTACACGTCGGAGCAGATGATATGGCAGTTGCTGATATAAGAAATCATGTCGGTGATAATTTCATAATAGGTGCTACCGCAAAGACCATCGAACAGGCACTAAAAGCACAGTCGGACGGTGCGGACTATCTCGGAGTAGGTGCGGTTTTTCCGTCTCCAACAAAAAAGAATGCCATACGCATTACTCCGGAAATTCTCACGGAAATTTGCAGAAGTGTTGAAATTCCTGTAGTAGCCATAGGCGGAATAAACCTTGAAAACGTCCACCTTATAAAAGATTGCGGACAGTCCGGAATAGCTGTAGTATCGGCATTATTCGCACAAAATGATATATTACATTCCGCTGAACTCCTCCGGAAAAAATTGTGAAACATATAAAAATGTTCCACGTGGAACATTTTAAAAAGAGCAGGTGAGTACATTGAAAAGAAAACTTAAAATAATTATTCCGCTTGTTATTGCATTAATTTTGCTTGTACCTATTAAAGAATGTTACAGGGACGGCGGAACAGTTAAATATAATTCTGTACTATGGAGTTTAACAAAACATCATGAAATGACACAAGATTCAACCGGAAATCATGGTTACAATACCGGAGCAACTGTCAGAATACTTTGTTTCAAGGTTTACAGCAATTATCCGAAGTTTGTTCCGTACTCTCAACAGAAAGGAGCATAACAATGAAAAAGAAATTAAAAATAATTATTGCGATAATTCTGCTTGTGCCGGTTAAAGAATGTCTGAAAGACGGCGGAACGATTAAATATAATGCTGTTTTGTGGGGCGTTACAAAAGAACATTCAATGACAAGAGATTCCGCCGGAAATCACGGTTATAGCACCGGAATAATCGTCAGAATACTTTGGTTTGATGTTTACAAAGATTTAGAATTTACTCCTCATCAGAAAGGAGCATAACAATGAAAAAGAAATTAAAAATAATTATTCCGCTGATTATTGCGATAATTCTGCTTGTACCGGTTAAAGAATGTGCCAAGGACGGCGGAACAATCAAATATAATGCAGTATTATGGAGTGTAACAAAACATCACTCAGCACATGATTTGGAAGGAAGACATGGCTACTATACCGGAACAACTGTAAGAATACTTTGTTTTAAGGTGTACAGTGATTACCCGAAGTTTGTACCAGAACAGAAAGGAGCATGATAATTGAAAAAAGTACTTACAATAGCCGGAAGTGACAGCTCCGGCGGAGCAGGCATTCAGGCGGATATTAAAACAATGACAATGCACGGAGTTTATGCTATGAGTGCCATAACCGCCCTCACTGCACAGAATACTACCGGAGTACGTGAGATATATCCGGTATCACCGGAATTTCTTAAACAACAGATAGATGCGGTTTTTGAGGACATACGCCCCGACGCTGTAAAAATCGGCATGGTATCAACTCCGGAGCAAGCGGAAGTTATAGCCGAAAGACTTATTTTCTATAAGGCAAAAAATATCGTCACTGACCCTGTAGCAGTTTCAACAAGCGGTTCAGGATTAAGTACGGCTGAAACTTATGAAGTATTAAAGAATAAAATATTTTCTATTTCAGTATTGGTAACTCCTAATATACCCGAAGCAGAATTAATTTCCGGAATGAAAATAAATGCTCCAGAAGATATAATTAAAATATCTGAATATATTTCAGAAAAATATAAATGTTCTGTTTTGTGCAAGGGCGGACACTTAAAAGAAAACGCTAATGATTTCCTGTTCAGTGAGGGCAAGGGAGTGTGGTTCAGAGGAAAACGCCTTACTGATAATGAACTCCACGGCACAGGCTGTACGCTGTCGAGTGCCATAGCCTCAAATCTTGCAAAGGGTCATAGTCTTGAAAAAAGTATACAGTCTGCAAAAGAGTACATTTCGGACTGCATAGACAGTATATCTGATATAGGTCATGGCTGTAAGCCATTGAATCACATGAAAGGAGTTTTAGAATGAAAAATTATAGTACACAAATGGAAGCCGCTAAAAAAGGCATTATAACCCCCGAAATGAAAGCAGTTGCAGAAAAGGAATACATCTCACCAAAGGAACTTTGCGGACTTGTCGCAAAAGGTGAGGTATGTATACCATGTAATATTAATCATAAATCCATCTCACCGGAGGGGATAGGAACTAAAATGCGTACTAAAATAAACGTAAATTTAGGCATTTCTGGTGACTGCAACAACTATGAAAACGAAATGAAAAAAGTAGATATGGCATTGAAATATGGTGCAGATGCCATAATGGATTTGAGCAATTACGGCAAGACAAATACTTTCCGTAAACAGCTTATAGAAAAATCACCGGCAATGATTGGAACTGTCCCCATGTACGACGCTATTGGCTATCTTGAAAAGGATTTACTTGAAATAAAAGCAGAAGATTTTCTGAAAGTAGTCAAAGCCCACGCAAAAGAGGGTGTTGACTTTATGACCATTCATGCCGGAATTAATCGTCGTGCCGTTGAGGCTTTCCGACGTGACAAGCGTAAAATGAATATAGTTTCCCGTGGTGGTTCGCTGTTGTTTGCGTGGATGATGATGACGGGCAATGAAAACCCGTTCTATGAATATTATGATAATGTTCTTGATATTCTCCGTGAATACGACTGTACAATAAGTCTTGGTGATGCACTTCGTCCGGGCTGTATCGACGACTCAACAGATGCCGGACAGATTTCAGAACTTATTGAACTTGGTGCATTGACTGAACGTGCATGGGCTAAGGACGTGCAAGTAATGGTTGAAGGTCCTGGACACATGGCAATGAATGAAATTCCTGCAAATATGAAAATTCAGAAAAGAATTTGCCATAATGCACCATTTTACGTGTTAGGACCTTTGGTTACAGATATTGCCCCTGGATATGACCACATAACTTCTGCAATAGGTGGTGCAATAGCTGCCTCAAACGGTGCGGATTTTCTTTGTTATGTAACGCCGGCTGAACATCTCAGACTTCCCGATATCAGCGACGTTAAAGAGGGAATTATTGCAAGCCGTATTGCTGCTCATGCCGCAGATATTGCAAAGGGCATTCCGCACGCTACAGACCCCGATAATGCTATGGCGGAGGCACGTCATGCAGTTGACTGGGAAAAGATGTTTGATATTGCCATTGACGGCGACAAGGCACGTGAATATTTTGAAAGCACACCACCGGCAGACCGTCATACGTGTTCAATGTGCGGAAAGATGTGTGCAGTCCGTACAACAAATAAAATCCTTAACGGCGAAAAAGTAGAGTTCTGCTCTGAAAAGTGAGGTTGATTATTATAGCAAAAGTAATTATGGTATGCGGTAAGATTTGCAGTGGAAAAAGTACGTATGCCGAAAAATTACGTATGGAAGACAACTCCGTGTTGCTTTCTGTAGATGAAATAATGTTAACTGTTTTCGGACAGAATGCCGGTGAAAAGCATGATGAATATGTAGGAAAAATAAAAACATATCTGCTGAAAAAAATTCCGGAGTTCATTAATGCAGGAATAAGTATAATACTTGACTGGGGTTTCTGGACAAGGCAGGAAAGAGATTTTACAAGAAAATTCTGTAAAATCCGTAATATTGAGTGTGAGGTACATTATATTAATATAAGCAACGAAGTATGGAAACAGCATATTAGTAACCGGAATAATATGGTATCTGCTGGAAAATCTGAGTCCTATTTTGTTGACGATAGACTTGTGGAAAAGTTTATTTCAATGTTTGAAGCACCTGATAAAAATGAAGTTGACATATTGATAAATATATAAACTAAAAAGCCTGAGAACTATAAAAAATTCTCAGGCTTGTGTTTTTTTATATCATAATTTTTTCCAGTTTTTTCACATAGTCGCAAATATCATCGATACTTTCAAAATCAACAACAGATTTACAGAAATATTCGTCTTTATCAAAATTAATACATTCCAAATCAACCCAGTAACAGCCATTGCTTTCAAACAATTGAATTGTACCCTCACTGTTTTTGCAACGAATTTCAATCTTATAATTGTGATAATACATTTTAACGGCTTTTTGATAAGACGAATTTTTGACTGTAATTCCCATATCCGACCATCTGTCTTTTTGTGCTTTAAACCAGTTTTCAAATAAGCGGAATTTGTCGTCCATTAGAGAAGTGTTATACCATTTTCGGCACATTTTGCAATCATTTCGTCGCTCCAGATAGAAGACTGTACTTCACCAATGTGAGCTTTTTCAAGCAGGAACATACAAAGTCTTGACTGTCCGATACCACCGCCGATTGTAAGCGGAAGTGTACCATCTGCAATCATCTTGTGGTAGTCATATTGCATTCTGTCTTCTGCACCGGCTTCAGCAAGTTGTTTTTTAAGGGAAGTTTCGTCAACACGTATACCCATTGACGAAATTTCAAGGGCATTGTCAAGAACGTCGTTCCATACGAAAATATCACCATTAAGTGACCAGTCGTCATAGTCGGGGGCTCTGCCGTCGTGTTTTTGACCGCTTGCAAGAAGTCCGCCAATCTGCATTATGAAAACTGTCTTGTGTTCCTTAGTGATAAGGCGTTCACGTTCTTTCGGAGACTTGTCGGGGAACATATTTTCAAGTTCCTGAGTGGTGATAAAGAAAACATCTTCACAAACGTTTCCGGCAATAACGGGATAACGCAGACCGACTTTTCTTTTTACGAATGATACAGCCTTAACAACATTTTTAACTGTTTCTTTGAGGAAATCAACGTTACGCTGTTCACGAGTGATGACTTTTTCCCAGTCCCACTGGTCAACGAAAATTGAGTGAGTGTTGTCGGTGTCGTCGTCACGACGGATAGCGTTCATGTCGGTATAAATACCCTCACCGGCATTGTAGCCGTAACGATAGAGAGCCATTCTCTTCCACTTTGCGAGTGACTGAACGACTTCTGCCTCACTTCCGCCGATTTCCTTTATTGTAAAATCGACTTTTCTTTCAACGCCGTTCAGGTCGTCGTTGATACCACTACCCTTTTTCACGATAAGTGGAGCGGAAACACGGTCAAGAGTAAGGGCGAAAGACAATGCCTGCTGAAAAACGTCCTTGATGTACTTGATAGCGTGTTGTGTTTCCCTAAGTGTGAGGGCGGATTTATAACCCTCCGGAATATACAGCGATTTTGACATAAAATACCATTCCTTTACTGTTTATTTAATCAGGGAACAGCGTCATTGATGCTCCCTGATGCTGTTATATTTATATTTTTCAGATAATTGTATTATGATTATCTGATACTGCCGACTGTACGTGGATAAAGAATAACATCACGGATATTTGACATACCTGTTGTATACATGATAAGTCTTTCAAAGCCGAGTCCGAAACCACCATGTGGTACAGAGCCGAATTTTCTTAAATCAAGATAATCTGAATATAAATCAAGATTCATGTTTCTTTCGTTCATAGCGGTAACGAGTTTGTCATAATCTGCCTCACGTTCACTACCGCCGATAATTTCACCAACACCAGGAACAAGCAAATCAACAGCCGCAACAGTTTTGCCATCGGGATTTTGTTTCATGTAGAAAGACTTTATTTCTTTCGGATAGTCAGTAACGAAAACTGCTTTTTTGAAAACTTTTTCAGAAATATATCTTTCGTGTTCTGTCTGGAGGTCGCAACCCCACTCAACAGGATAAACAAAATTTTCGCCTGATTCCTGTAAAAGCTTTATAGCCTCTGTATAAGTCACTCTGCCGAAATCATGGGAAATTAGTTCTTCAAGACGTTCTACAAGACCTTTTTCAAAGTGTGCATCAAAGAATTTCATATCGTCCGGACAAGTATCAAGAAGTTCACGGATAACGAATTTCAACATATCTTCTGCAATTTCTATAACGTCATCGAGTTCAGCAAAAGCGACTTCCGGTTCAATGTGCCAGAACTCAGCAAGATGTTTAGGAGTGTTACTGTTTTCAGCACGGAAACTTGGTCCAAAAGTATAAATTTTACCCATAGCCATAGCAGCCATTTCGCCTTCAAGCTGTCCGGAAACTGAAAGTCCCGCACGTCTGCCGAAAAAGTCATTAGCATAGTATTCTTCTTCAGATTTGTATTCGTTGGAATAACCGATAGTTGTTACATTGAACATCTCGCCTGCACCCTCACAGTCACTGCCGGTGATGAGTGGTGTGTTTACATAAACATAGTTATTCTGCTGGAAATACTTATGGATAGCAGACGCAAGCACGGAACGTACACGCCATACAGCATTGAAAGTATTTGTACGTCCTCTGAGGTGTGGCATTGAACGGAGATACTCCATAGTACAGCCTTTTTTCTGTAACGGGTAATCTTCCGGACAAGTTCCGAGAATTTCAATTCCGACTGGGAGTGCATTTATTTCAACGGTATTGTTACGTCCCTCAACCAGTGTGCCGATTACTTTAACAGAAGTACCAACACGGGGGGCTTTATAATCAGCGTCAGCGGACTTGTCAACAACCACCTGAATATTTTTCAGAGAAGTGCCGTCGTTTACTTCAATGAATGAAACGCTTTTTGAGTTTCTTGATGTCCTTACCCACCCACAGACGGTTACTTCCTGATTTTCGGCTTTAGTGCCGAGCAGGTTTTTAATATCGGTATGCTTCATAAAAATCAATCCTTTCAAGTAATAAAAAATCCGTCCTGTCAAAAAAACAGGACGGGAATAAAAATTCTCGTGGTACCACCTGAATTACTGTAAATAAATACAGTCACTCTGTTCCGTTTAACGCACGGAAAACGTTTCACCTACTTGCCGGAGCTTTCAGATCACTGCTCTGGAGTGTTATTCGCATGGTATCTGATATGCGGATTTCAGCATATACCGCACTCTCTGTGAACGTCAAACCATGTTACTTGTCTCCGTCAAAGCATTTATCATCATATATTTTATCA